>JAJRXL010000001.1 GCA_024276335.1 Bacteroidota bacterium | reverse complement strand
GGATGTATTTGTTGTCCTTGAATTGCACCCAACTTGATATTCCTACACGAACTCCCTGGTTCGGCAAAGTCTGGGCACTGATTCTACTCTGATGACCGATCCCAAGCAAGAGTACCAGGACATACACCATAAACATAATACATCGTGAGTAATCAGAAATAGTCATTCCATACCTTCTCAGTCTATATTATATAGGAACTCGTGTGGATTTTCTCCTGATAACTAAATCTAGTGTACATGATTTTCAATCTTGTTTGTAGATGATACATTTCTAAATGCACTTTTTCAACTAGTTCCAAATCTGTCCGAAAAATATCCACTTGTCTTAGTTCTATAAAATCAACCCTTGTGATACGTATTTTATTTCCCTCTTGCAATTCAAAATGGTAGATTTAATGCATGGAATTTAGCAGCTTTTCCACCATCTGATTAAAACACCATGACTTCCCGCCAACTCGGAACTTCCGATCTCCACCCCAGCGTCATCAGTTTCGGCACCTGGGGCATCGGTGGACCGCCCCACTGGTCGCCGGTGGATGAAAAAGCCGCTGTCGCAACCTTGCGCCGCGCGTACGACCTCGGCGTCACGTGCTTCGATACCGCGCCGGTGTACGGTCTCGGTCGCGCGGAAACCCTGGTTGGAAAAGCATTGAAAGATGTTCGCCATCAGGTCATCTTTGCAACAAAGCTGGGCCTTCGCTGGAAAGAGCCGGAGGGGAACATTTACCGCGATTGCTCCGGCGCATCAATCCGCTTCGAAATCGAACAGAGCCTGCGCCGCCTGCAGACGGGTTACATCGACCTCTACCAGGTGCACTGGCCGGACCACAGCGTCTCCCTCGAAGAAACCTTCACAACTCTGCGGGCTTTGAAGGATGAAGGGAAAATCCGGTACATCGGGGTCAGTAACTACTCGGTGGAATTGATCCGTGAGGCGCGTCAGTTTGCGGAAATCGTTTCCGTCCAGCCACGCTACAACCTGCTCGACCGCAGGATCGAAAAAGACCTCCTGCCCTTCTGCCGCAAGGAACGCCTCGGCGTGCTGCCATACAGCCCCCTGGCAAGCGGGCTTCTGACCGGAAAGTACAACCGGGAATCCACCTTCTCCGACTGGCGCGGCCAGTTCGGCGACTTCTTCAAACCCGATGTGTACGAACGTTACATCATCCTGGTGGAAAGCTTGCAACAGCTCGCCGAAGAGATTGGAACGACCCTGACGATGCTCTCCATTGCATGGGTCATAGCGCGCGAGGGTGTTACCTCGGCCATCGTCGGGGCAAACATGGTCGAGCACCTCTAATCGAACGTCGCAGCAGCAGACCTCCATCTCGACGACGAGATCATGGCCAGGATCGACACCATCCTCGATGATCGATGACGGTACTCTCCTATTCTTTTTCCTTATTCTCGTGGCGTTCGTATTTTGCGCCAACCTGCAGAAACCGTTGCCTCGAATCCATCTTTCTCACCATGAACGAGTCATGCCATGAAAACGAGGTTACCAGCTCTGTTCATCGTCTCCGCGCTTTTTCTTTCCACGTTCGTCGCCGCCGCTCAACATAACCCGGGGAAGCAGTGCATTTCCTGCCACCCGACCTTCAGCCTCGGAGGCACGGTCTTCGACGATTACAACGCGGGCAACGTCATGCCGGGCGTCACCTTCGCGCTCGTCCGGAATGACGGGAGCAGGATTACGCTTCCGCCTTCGGACAGTAGCGGCCGCGTGTACGCCGTAAACCTCCCGGATAGTGAATACCTCATGCAACTCGGCTCGATACGCAGCCGGTCATGGCACGGGTTGCCCGAGTGCCGCGATTGCAACCGGTGTCACATCGCCGGCGGAAACGGTTCCGCGATCCGCACGAAATCATTTCCTCGGTACCATACCGAGGTGCCACCGGACAACGACTGCCGTCACTGTCATTTCTTCCCCGCCTCCATGAACGCGGCACAGTTGAAGACCCCGGGGCAGTTGAACGGCAATGCCCCACCGCCTCCGGTGCAGGAATCAAACGTCATCATAAAAGGCGCTGGTCACGTGTTCCGTCCTGAGGAATTCCAGATTAAGACCGTGCGTCCCGATATTTTCGCGCCAGGCTATTATTCGTTCTTCGACGTGCTCCTTGCCGTGGCTGAACGAAACGGAATCGACATCGTGTACCACTGGGACGATTCCTGCCGGACGCATTTCATCGATTCGGTGGATGGTGTGCCCGGTGACTTCTGGTATCACTTCAGCTATGACGCGGGAAGCGGAACTCAGAATGAACTCCGGTACCGGAGGCAAATTCGCTGGGATGAGCTCCTGTACCAGCCAGGATCATGGGTGCAGCTCGTCACGGGCGAGAACCTCGCGGAGTTAAAAAAGGAATTCAAGGAGGAAATCATCCGCGAGCAGGATTCCGGCCACGTCGTGTCACGTGTCAGGATCAGCATCAATCCATCGGACTATCGAGGCAATCCTCCCGGCTCCGGGCGCGTCACCGTACAAAAAACGTTTGACAACGTCCGCGTAACTTCCCACGATATCCGCGTCAGCAGCCGCGATTCCCTGCACAGGATGCCGTTCCAGCCCGGCGTCGTCACCGCCATGGATGTCCTGTACTCGCTGGTGGACTCCGACAGACTGACCCTCGTGGGCAGGGCGTACTTCACGCGGCTGGCAGGAAAGGTCATGGAAAGTTTCCGCGTCAGGGAAATCGGGTTCCCGAACGTCGGCTCCGCCCACGCATCCGGAAGGCACGGGTTCGTGTATACCACGGGCAATGGCGCATTCTCGCGCCTCGCGAACGACGCCGACCGCAAGCAGCACGTTCACGCGGATATTCACGTCATCCATGCGCCGGACTTCGCTCTCTGGAGATGGATCGAACTGGGCAACCCGTACTATGAAAAGGGAGACCCGACCGGCATTCGGGAAATACTCGCGGACTACGAAGCGCGGGATATCGGTTTCCGGTTGCAGACCCCGTATCCAAATCCCCAGCATTCGGTTGTCAATCTTTCATACAATATATTTGAGCCGGGACATTACACCATCGTGGTGTACGCAATCACCGGGAGAAAAATCGTCGTCCTGCTCGACGAGTTCATCTCATCGATCGGTGTACAAACGACGCAGTGGAGTGCCGGCGATTTGCCGCCCGGCATGTACTTCGTTCACATGTCGAACCGCGCGTCCGTCCAGGTCCAGAAAGTGCAAGTCATCAAGTAACACGCGAGCCCCGATTCCCGCATGATCGAAAACGTCTTTGAAGACACTGCCATTACGCTTCGGCCCACGATCGTCGAGGTGGACCTTTCCGCCCTCCGGCACAATATCGACGGCATAAAGAAGTCCGTGGGAGACGCCGCTGTCATGGGGATCGTCAAGGCCAACGCGTACGGTCACGGCCTGATCCGCACTTCGCGGGAATTGCTGAACATGGGCGTGGATCAACTCGGGGTCGCTTTCCTGGAAGAAGGAATCGCGCTGCGGAAAGCCGGCATCACCGCTCCCATACTCGTACTGGGCGGCATCATCGGCAACCAGATCGCCCATTTCCTCGAATACGACCTGATGATCACCGCCTCGTCGGTGTTTAAACTCCGGCAGATCGATCAGACCGCCGCCGTCATGGGCAAACGGGCCCGGGTGCATCTCAAGATCGATACGGGAATGGAACGCATCGGCGTGCATTACTATAACGCCCATACCCTGTTCGAAGCGGCCGTTGCTTCGTCCCACTGCGACATCATCGGTGTCTTCTCGCACTTCGCCGCATCGCACGATACCGATCCAACCTTTACGAATCTCCAGCTCGAACGATTCCTGGAAGCAACCGAGTTCTTTTCCCGGCATTCTCTGCCTATGCCGATACGGCACATCGCGAATTCCGGTGCCATCCTGCAACACCCCGATGCGATCCTCGACATGGTGCGCCCGGGGATCATGATGTACGGTGTGTACCCTTCCCGCGAGACAAAGAAATCCATTCCGCTGATGCCGGTCCTGTCATTGAAGACCAGGGTCGTGTATTTCAAGGT
>JAJRXL010000157.1 GCA_024276335.1 Bacteroidota bacterium | reverse complement strand
GCGAAAAAGAACGGCGTCGGGGTTGCCGACGTCGGCTGCCCACATGAAAGAGCGGATCGAAGCCGTGTCCGCTTCGGCCTTTCGCGCGAAATACGATGCAAGGGTAGAGGAATCCCCGTCCGAGACATTGCTTGTCGCCATTGCCTTCACAAACAGCAGGGTGTCGTCGGGTTTCGGCGGCGTTTTCCGTGGTTCGAAATCGAGAAAGATCGGCGTCCAGCTTAGTGTCGTATCGTTAGTGTTCTCGCTGTCGGCGGGTTTCATTTCGCCCGGCGACGATTTCCCGGTGGAATCCGGAACAGAGACGCGCCCTTCCCGGATGAAATCATGCAATGCGGCGGCGGCAGGCTCAAATCCTGCGTCGGCCGCGCGTTTCAGCCAGCGGTACGTCTGGGTGCGGTCTCTCGGGACGACCAGGTTTTCTGCGTAACTCAGCCCTACGACGAACTGGGCCTCGGGAACGTTTCTCTCCGCAGCCGCGAGGAACTGGGTGAAGGCCAGGAACGGATCCCATGCGACGCCCCAGCCATTATTTAGCAGAAGGCCATAATTGTACCTCGCCGTCGGTAGTCCCTGTTCGGCAGCTTTCTTCAACCAGTACGCCGCCTTGACGGTATCGGCGGTGAACCGTCGACCGGTCAGGTATCGCAGACCGAGTTCCTGCTGTGCGACGGGATCGCCGTTGTTTGCTTTCTTCACCAGCGTAAAATCGTTCCAGTTCTTTTGGTGTATGAGCGACGGGTACACCGGGTATTGGACGGGAGGGTGGTAATTCCGGAACACCGGGCTGTCGGGATGGGATTGAGCGAAGGCGGCGTGTGTCACGGCCAGACCGACCACCAACGCGATCATGATTGCCCGTGTGAATGGATGTGTACTTGTTGCTCGCGCTATGGGTGATAGAGATATCTTCACAACATCTAACGCTACGATTTGTGGAGAAGAAATTCAACACTGATTGCATGCCTGCCCGGAAAACAATTGTGTGAATATTGTGATTCGCTTAAAGAATTGGCATCTTAGGCTAAATGTTTTCTCAGCGCATATCACAGACCCATCTGCGTTTCTCACTTTATAAGTAACGATCCATTTATATCAGGAGAACCTGAAAATGAAAAATAAAGGGTACATGTATCTATACCCGGCGGTGGTCATTTTCATCGGCGTTCTTTTCACCTCGACCTCGCTCGTTTCGCAGTCGGTTTGGCAACCGAGCGCCGGGCCCTATTCCGGCAGGATATTTTCGCTCGCAGTCGATGCGCAAGGAAATCTTTTCGCCGGGACCGAAAGAGGGGGAATACTGACCAGTGACCCATCTGGTTCCCAATGGCGCTATCTGGCTCTCTTGCGTCAATCGATAGCCTGCTTCTTCATCACGTCTAACGGTGACATGTACGCGGGGACGTGGAAAAAATTGCTTCGATCGACAGACCGGGGAACAACATGGAATTCAGTAGGTCCTCCGTTCGATGTAAGTGTCTTCGGCCTGGCGATCAATGCTCGTGGCCATATTTTTGCAGGTGGTTGGGATGGCGTATTCCGCACTACCAACGGTGGACAGTCCTGGGATACGCTGAGAAATGGACTTGAGCAGCAAAAGGTCAATACTCTTGCCAGCGACATGAACGGGAAATTGTACGTTGGTACGCGGGCCGCGGTGCTCTCTTCCACGGATAATGGTGATTCATGGTTCCTGCCCGATTCTTCCGTATTCGGAATTGAGATCATGGATATTGAGGTAGTCGATGGAGGCGAGGTATTTGCGGGATCATCCGTGGGAGTCCTGGTATCGACCGACCATGGTTCTTCATGGAGATTGAAGAGAAGCGGTATGACGGATGCTCGGATTATGACAATCATGAAGTCTAAAGAGGGGAGCCTTTACGCCGGGTCGCAGATACAACATATCGTTTATAAATCGATCGATAATGGTGATACATGGTCCGAAGTGTTTCGCGTTCCAGGCAATTATCCGGTTAGATCAATGGTGGAAAATACCAGCGGAATTTTTATCGGAACCGATGGCGATGCCGTTTATATCACCACGGATAAAGGCGGGACATGGTCGAAGACCAGTATCGGTATTTCGAACAGCTTCGTGGATGCGATGTTGGTCGCGAGCAATGGCAACATACTTGCCGGCGGGAGAGCTTTTAATACAGCAGTTTCTACGGACAAAGGCAAAAGTTGGAAGACGACTTCTGATGTTCAATTCCGCATGTTTGCGTCCGCGCCGAACGGTGTGATCTATGGAGCCGCGAGCCAGGGTGTGTATCATTCGGCTGATAACGGGATGTCGTGGGTGCCCGATACCGCGGGAATAAGCTACAGCCGCTTGTTTTCCATATGCATACCTGACACCAACCGTATCTTTGCCGGGAGTACTTCCGGCAAACTTTATCGATCAGCGGATAATGGAGCTTCATGGGATATCCTCGATCCGGGTTGGGGAAACGCCGTCATCCAGGGCCTTGCGTATGATAATTCGGGGTATCTCTTTGCCGGTGTTTTCGGATTGGGTTTCCTCCGATCATCGGATAATGGAGATACGTGGACAGCGGTTGCGGAGGATGCGGGAAAGTGGGTCTATACGATTATCACCGATTCCCGCGGCGACTTGTACCTTGGGAGTTCGATCGGGATATGGCATTCAACGGACCACGGTGATTCGTGGTCGAAAATCATTTACAATTTGAATCCGACAGCGATTAATCGTCTTCTCGTGACCGACAATGGGACATTAGTGATTGGAAGCGTGATTATCGGCGTGTATTACCTGGACACCGTGAATAAACAGTGGATCGAATTCAACGATGGCTTGTATAACAAGGAAATAGCTTCCCTAGCGTATCATCCGACAGGAATTCTCTTTGCGGGAACAAACGGGAGCGGGATTTTCCAAAGTCGGCACATCCCCATGGCAATCGAGACCACGGGGTCAAGAGTAGCGGGGTCTCTTCATCTTGGATATAATTACCCCAATCCCGTCTCCGTTTCCCGCGACGGATTGACCACGATACCGTTTGTCACTGCTTCGGGACTTGCCTCGCACGCAAGACTGGTCGTGTACGATCGGCTCGGTCGTGTCGTTCGCGATGTTCGTATCACGGGGAAGGATGCGGTTGAACTCGATGTACGTGGAATGTCACCGGGGGTTTACGTGTATCGGCTGTTCGCCGGAAGGGAATCGAAATCGAAGTTGTTCAATGTAGTGAAATAGCCTCCGCAGCCGGTAGTCATTGATGCCTTGCGGCCTCGCCGGGTAGTTGACGGGTAGGGCCGCAATTGGTATGCGCGAGGTTCAAAACCGGATGGAAAGGCTGATGGCGCCGGTTGGCTGAAAGCGAATGCTGGCCACGGCCGTATCGCTGACGTCGAAATCGTACAGGTGGGCGTCCACGACGGCATCGGCGACTTGCAGGATGTAGAAAATGCCGAGCCACCAAATGTAGGTGTCGCGCTGGTCACGGTAGAATTCCCGCAGTTGTTTAAGGCGGAGGTCGCCGGCCGGGTTCGTATCCGTGATAGTGGCGTTGTATTCGTCTTTAAAGTTTGCGAAGTCCTGGTTGTTGACGACGATTCCGCGCACGAGGAAGCCGGCAATTCCGAGGATGACGGGTATTTTCCAGTACGATTCGTTGTAGTATTGCCCCAATCCGGGAAGGGCGGCGGAAAGGAGAGCCGCAGTAAGAGGTGATTTGGTCCGGACAAAGGGCCGCGGCGCCGCGGTATCCTGTACCGTAATCGTGACGTTTTCCAACGAATCCGATTGCGCGGGAGGGTCTTGTCCCATCGTGGAACGGGCGAAAACGAGGAGTAGGAATGCGGATATCAGGACGGGATATTTCATGGTGAGAACTTACAACCCGGTGACGCCAATTCCAATCCGATTGCATTTCCACGTTGTCTTGAGTAGCTTGCACGGTTGAAATGCGGAATGAAACCTTGAATATATTCGTCTCGCGCCGGGCGGAACAGCAGCATGGATAAGCTCCGGGTAGGGGTACTGTTCGGAGGCAGGTCCGGCGAGCACGAGGTCTCTCTTGTTTCGGCCGCGTCCGTTATCGATGCGCTCGATGCGGAAAAATACGAGATCATCCCGATCGGCATTACCAGGGACGGGCGCTGGCTGGCCGGTACCGGGGCGCACGAAGCCTTGATGGAAGGGGGCGACGCGCGGCTGGACCTGGAGCGATACATCCTGCCGGAATCGGGTAGAGGCGAGCTGACGGCGCCGCGTCCGTTTGTGAAGCCGCTCCCGGTTGACGTGATCTTTCCCGTTCTGCACGGTCCGTTCGGCGAAGACGGCACGATCCAGGGCTTGCTGGAACTGGCGAGCATTCCGTACGTGGGTGCGGGCGTGCTTGGGTCTGCCGTGGGCATGGACAAGGACGTGCAGAAGCGTCTATTGCGGGAAGCGGGAATCCCCGTGGCGCCGTTCCTGGCTGTCCGCGCAAGCGCCGTGAGGAAAGATCGTTCCTCCGTCCTGGCCTCGATTGAAAAGAACATCGGTTATCCATGTTTCGTCAAGCCGGCCAACCTCGGTTCCAGCGTGGGGATCAGCAAGGCTCGAACTTCTGACGATCTGGAGCCTGCCTTGATGCACGCCCTGGAGTTCGATGTGAAAGTCGTGATCGAGCAAGCTGTTTCGAACGCCCGCGAAATCGAATGCGCGGTGCTGGGCAGTGAAAATCCCCTGCCTTCAATACCCGGCGAAGTGATTGCCTCCAACGAGTTCTACGATTACGACGCGAAGTACGTGGACGGAAAGTCGGAGTTAAGGATCCCCGCCCCGCTCGATGATGACACGACGCAGCACGTGCGCGGACTGGCGGTGGACGTTTTTACCTGCCTGGAGTGCGATGGCATGGCGCGCGTCGATTTTCTCCTTGACGCGGAGAGCGGCGAGCTGTTCGTGAACGAGATCAATACCATCCCCGGCTTCACCTCCATCAGCATGTACCCGAAGTTGTTCGACGCCGTGGGCATCCCCTATCCTGAGCTCATCGATCGCTTGATCGAGCTGGCCTTGGCCCGGGCCGAACGCAGGCACCACCTGCGCACCGATTATCAGCCGCCACGTCAATGGCACAAGGATCGGCATGGTTGAACCACGAGAATACTGGGAGGAGCGTTACCGCCGTGGTGCGACGGGCTGGGATACCGGTGCGGAGACGCCCGCTTTTCGGTCGTGGTTCGAGCGTCATCCGGAAATTCGCGGGCGCGCCTTCGTACCCGGATGCGGATACGGGCATGACGTACTCATGTTGGCTCGGCTCGGCTTCGAGGTGGCCGCCGTGGATATCTCCACACTTGCCCTGGGCCGCTTGCGCGAAGCAGCCGAAGCGGAAGGTCTTCAGGTCAGGACACTGAACGAGGATTTCTTCCATCTCCCGGAATCGTTTTCGGGCGCGTTCGACCTGGCGTTGGAGTACACATCGTACTGCGCGATCGATCCGGCACGGCGTCGCGAGTACGTTGGCGTCCTGGCGTCGGTATTGAAACCCGGCGGGCTGCTCTTGGCGTTGCTGTTTCCCATCGGCTGGAAAGAAGGAGGGCCGCCTCACGCGGTGGACGTCGGAGAATTTTATTCGCTACTTCCCCCCGACGGGAAAATCCTGGAAGAATACTGGCCCGGGGACAGCATCCCCCCGCGGAAAGGCCGCGAGAAAATACTGGCCTGGCAAAAAACCATCGGCCTCTCGACCGGATGACATGCGCACCAATCGCTTATGACGTACCCTGAATAATTCTTTTACAAACAACGCCTGAATGATGCAGCAAGATATTCTCACCATCGTTCACGAAGCGCAGTCGTACGTCTGGGGCGTGCCGTTGCTTGTCCTGCTGGTCGGTACCGGTGTTTACCTGACCTTTCGCTTGCGGGGCATCCAGTTTCACGCCTTGTGGCATTCCCTTTACCTGGCCCTGGTCAAACGCAAGGAAGCAGGGGATTCGCCGGGCGACATCACGCATTTCCAAGCGCTGATGACGGCCCTGGCGGCGACGGTGGGCACCGGGAACATTGCCGGGGTGGCGACGGCTATCGCGGTGGGCGGACCGGGGGCGCTGTTCTGGATGTGGGTGACAGGACTGGTGGGAATGGCGACCAAGTACTCCGAGGCGCTCCTGGGTGTTAAATACCGCGTAGTTGATGAAAACGGCGCCATGAGCGGCGGGCCCATGTACTACATTGCCCGCGGACTGGGGTGGAAATGGATGGGAGCCGTGTTCGCGGTGTTTGCTTCCGTCGCCGCTTTCGGAATCGGGAACATGGTGCAATCGAACTCCGTAGCCGACGCCGTCAATGCCTCGTTTGGCATTCCCGCCTGGTTGACCGGCGTCGTCCTGGCCGTGGCTACCGCCCTCGTGATTCTCGGGGGAATCAAGAGCATCGGCAGGGTAACCGGTTTCCT
>JAJRXL010000156.1 GCA_024276335.1 Bacteroidota bacterium | reverse complement strand
TGCAGTTCCCTGATGTATTCCTTAAAAACACGGGGGTCCGCGGAGAAAAAACTGTGCTGTCCTTCTCTCCGAACGGATACCAGACCGCAATCGCTCAGGAGCTTGAGATGGTGGGAAACGGTCGATTGACCGACGGGAAACTTATCGGCGACCGCGCCGCATGATATCTCCCTGGATTCCGCGATAACCTTGAAAATCTCCAGTCGTCGTGGATCCGAGAGCGCCTTGGCAATATTGTTGAATTGTTTCTGTTCCATTATTAAAATTGCGGCCGATCATCTATATATATCAATATATCGATAACTTGGTTGGAAGTCAAGTCCATTTGAAGAGAAGTGTAAGGAGTCAACGCGTTGCACTCATTTGCTTCACAATTTGCAATTGTTGATACGTGTCATTATTATTTCATGGATCCGAAGAAGGCGAATCATGACTACACAACAAGACTTGTTTCATGTCAACTGCGAAATGTTATTCCGGACTTGATCCGGAATCCAAAGGGCAAACCCATGGATTCCCTCTTTCGCGGGAATGACAATTCAAACAACCCGACATATTAAGGTTGACGAGACGCTATGAACCCCCTCGCGGTGGCTCAATTACTGCTGCTGTATCCTCCAGGAATGGCAAGGCCGTGATTTTTCTTTGTCACGCGGATATCAACGGGTATGGTATGATTGAAGAGCGACACCGCCTTGGCGGAGATGGCTACGAAAGATAAGTAGCACCGGCTACGAGTGCATCTGGTGGATCCACCTATGTATCACCAGAGAGGAAAAATAAAAAATGAGAACTCTGACAAAGATAGCCGTCGGTATCGGTGTTCTGATCGTGGTGCTGGTTGCCGTTGCCGTGTTTATCTATTTCAATACGACGGCGCGCATGAACGAAACGTATGACATCAAAGTTGAAACCGTGGATGTTCCGTCCGATTCGGCGCCGCTGAAACGCGGTCGACACCTGGTTGATGCGTTATGCCGTCATTGTCACGGCGAGGACCTGGGCGCATCCGCGTTCTTCAATGACCCCTCGCTTGGCAGCATTCCGGGATCGAATATCACGAGTGGCAATGGTGGAATTCCCGGCTACACGATTACCGACTGGGTGCGCGCAATTCGACACGGAGCGAATAAAGAAGGCGAACCGCTGATGGTCATGCCGTCAGGTGATTATTATTACCTTAGTGATGAAGACCTGGGTTCCATGATCGCCTTTATGAAGACGGTTCCTCCGGTTGATAAGAAATGGCCCGATCCGGATATTACGTTCCTTGGAACCATGCTGACCGGCCTCGGCCAGCTTGGCAACGTGTTCAATGCGGAAACCATCGATCATGAAGGTCCGCGACCTCAGGGCGTTCCACGGGCAGTAAGTACGGAATACGGTGAGTACCTGGTAAACGTCTTCGGCTGCCGTACCTGCCACAGCGAGAACCTAACAGGAGGAAAGAGTCCCGATCCTGCCGCGCCGCCCGCGCCGGGTATTACCGTCGGAAGCATTATGTCCGATTGGACCCGGGAAGATTTTATCGATGCGACACGGACGCTGGAAAGCGAGTACATGCCATGGGAAGGTCTTGCGGTCTTGTCGGAGGACGAGCTTGCCGCTATCCGGATGTACCTGGTTTCACTGCCCGGGGATGAGAAGTAGCGGCACGCGCTCAAATGATTCAATACGTTTTTAACCGGGAGAAAGAAGAGAGGTTTTACCATGAACTGTTGCAGACCGCAGAACTACAACGACTTGTTCGATAAAAAGACCGCCCGCCGGGAACTCAGGAAATATCGACGCAGGGGTCCGTCCCGGACAACCCGCGCACTCATAGACGCACTGGAAAAACAAGGCGTGAAAGGAGCGACACTGCTCGACATCGGGGGAGGGGTCGGCGCAATACAGCACGCTCTCCTTGCCGACGGAGTAACGAAGGCGTTGCACGTGGATGCGTCCGCGGCATACATCGAGGCTTCACGGGAAGAGGCGCGTCGTCGTGGTCACGAGGATAGAGTGGATTACCGGTACGGAGATTTCGTGGCGCTGGCGCCGGAAATCGATGCCGTGGACGTCGTAACCCTCGACCGCGTGATATGTTGTTACGAGGACATGCGGTCGCTGGTAACGACCTCCGCGCAAAGGGCGAAGCGCCTTTATGGAGTGGTGTATCCCCGGAGCACGTCCTTTGTCAGGTTTCTAGTGGTCTTGTTCAATCTTTTCCTGCGCATCACGCGCAAAACGTTCCGCGTTTACGTGCATCCGACAGATGACGTGGAAGCGGAGATCACGCGGGACGGCTTGCGGCGATCTTTCCACCGGGAATTCTTGTTCTGGCAAGTGGCGGTGTTTGCGCGAAACGCTTCCGGCGATTAACCGTGGACTATCACGTGGACGCCGCCGGTCCGGCGTAGCGCACACATGGCCGGATATTTCCGTTCCTTTTATTGACGTCTTCTACTTCGGCGTCGGCTCAAAGAACGGAGTAAAGAGACGCCTCCTCCGCGCCGGATCGGCGAATTAGCGGATTGATAAATTCCCACGAGCCACGAGCTATTTATGTGTTTTAACGCAGCCTGTACGCACGAGCTTTGGCCAAGACGGAATGATTCAAAGGGAAAACGTTTAACCTGTTATCAAGCAGCGTCAAATTCCAAATCTCAAATCTCAATTTTCAAATTCGAGCTTCCCCTAATCTCCCCTTCTCCTTGTCACCTTGTCTCAAATCACCTGCTCTCAAGAAGCAGGAGAGATTCGGCGCCGGCTCAAAGAACGGAGTAAAGAGGCGCCTCCTCCCTGTTTCATTGATAAGGTTATGCTCCGGGTACCCGTAGTCGCCACGCTACGAAGTTGCCGCTTCGCAAAAGTGGCTGCACCGCGGTGAAGCATCCGGGCCTGTGCTGATCGGCTATCATCCATTCCTTTTCCCCCTGAAAAATTTCACATTCCTCTTGACACAAAGGATGCCAAATGTTAACTTATTAGCACTCTTTTCAGATGAGTGCTAATAATAGCGCTCGATGTGTAACTCACAAGGATTATGGAGGATCGTTACGTATGGCAGTCAGCATTCAACCCCTCGCCGACCGTGTCCTGGTCAAGCCCCTGCCGGCCGAGGAAAAAACCGCCGGTGGGCTGTATATCCCTGATACGGCAAAGGAAAAGCCACAGCAGGGAGAGATCGTCGCTGTTGGACCGGGTAAGATGACTGAGAACGGCACGCTGGTCAAACCCGAGGTCAAAGTGGGCGACAAGGTCCTGTACGGAAAATATTCCGGCACCGAAGTCACCCTCGATGGCGATGACTACTTGATCATGCGTGAAAGCGACATTTTCGGAATCATCAAGTAATTCGTGAAATCAATACAGGAGAAATCAACACATGTCAGCGAAAATCATCGACTACGATGTTGAGGCGCGTACTGCCCTGAAACGGGGCGTGGACAAGCTCGCCAACGCGGTCAAGGTTACGCTCGGCCCCAAGGGGCGCAACGTGATCATCGACAAGAAGTTCGGCGCGCCCACCGTTACAAAGGACGGCGTCACCGTGGCCAAGGAAATCGAACTCGAAGATCCGGTCGAGAACATGGGCGCGCAGATGCTGCGTGAAGTCGCGTCCAAGACTTCCGACGTGGCCGGCGACGGCACCACCACCGCGACCGTCATCGCCCAGTGCATCGTGCGTGAAGGACTCAAGAACGTCACCGCGGGCGCCAACCCCATGGACCTCAAGCGGGGTATCGATGCCGCGGTGCTTACCGTGGTCGAGGAATTGAAGAAAATGAGCAAGCCGATCAGCGACAAGAAGGAAATTGCGCAGGTCGGCGCCATCTCCGCCAACAACGACATGACCATCGGCAACCTGATCAGCGACGCCATGGAGAAGGTCGGCAAGGACGGCGTGATCACGGTGGAGGAAGCAAAGGGAACCGAGACCGAGCTCGAAGTGGTCGAGGGTATGCAGTTCGACCGCGGGTACCTTTCCCCGTACTTCATCACCGACGCGGACTCCATGAAAGCCGTGCTCGACGAGCCATACATCCTGATCCATAACAAGAAGATCAGCGTGATGAAGGACCTGCTTCCCATC
>JAJRXL010000155.1 GCA_024276335.1 Bacteroidota bacterium | reverse complement strand
GGATACCAGACTGGAGGAGAAATAGACCATGAGCGTGTTGAACAACTTGTTTACGCGGTCGCCGTTTTCCCCGCTGCAATCGCACATGGAGCGCGTTGCCGCCTGCGTCGAAAAACTGGAAGACCTCTACGAGGCTTATACGCACAATGACTACGAACGCCTGGAGCAAATCGCGGCGGAAATATCCGAGCTGGAACACATGGCGGATTTGACCAAGAACGACATCCGGAACAACCTTCCGCGGGGACTGTTCCTGGCCATCAATCGCGCGGACCTACTCAGCATCCTCGCTCTCCAGGACACGATCGCGGACAACGCCGAGGACATCGGGGTGCTGATGACGCTGAAGAAGTTCGAGCCGATCGAGGGTCTCGAGCTCGATCTGAAAGCTTTCCTGGATAAGAACCTCGAGGCGGTCCGGCACGTGCATAAGATCATCCGGGAACTCGACGAATTGCTCCAGGCATCGTTCGGCGGAAAGGAGGCGGAGAAAGTACGCCACATGGCCAACGATGTTGCCTACCTCGAACACGAGGCGGACTTGATGCAGCGGAAATTCCTGGTAAAACTCTATAACATGGAAGAAACCCTCTCCTACAGTAATTTCATCCTGTGGATTAATATTCTCCAGGCGGTGGCCGACCTCGGGAATAAATCCGAAAATCTCGCCAATAAAATCTCCATGCTTCTGGACCTTCGATGAATGTTCACTTGTCACCCTGTTCGCCGCAGGCAGGAGCGCACCACAATCTTCCATACCGGGAACACTGCCCATGAGTGTTGAATACATTCTTCTCACCATTGCAAGCGCCGGCGGATTCTACATGGCGTGGAGCATTGGCGCCAACGACGTGGCCAATGCCATGGGAACCTCGGTGGGATCGGGAGCGCTTACCGTAAAACGCGCGGTTATTTTGGCTGCGGTGTTGGAATTCGCCGGGGCCCTGTTTGCGGGCACGCACGTCTCGGAAACGATTCGTAATGGCATAATCAATCCCATGATTTTCCAAGGGCACGAGTTTGATCTCGTCTTCGGAATGATCGGTGCTCTGCTCTCGGCGGCCATCTGGTTACAGATCGCATCGTATTTCGGCTGGCCGGTGTCAACCACCCATTCCATCGTGGGTGCCGTGCTTGGATTCGGAATAACCTACGGCGGCCTCAACGCCGTGGATTGGTGGGAAGTCGGTTCCATCGTGGCCAGTTGGGTGACCTCGCCCCTTATCAGTGGCACGATCGCCTTTCTTTTGTTTACCATGATCCGGCGATTGATTTACTTCAGCAACGACCCTGTGGGCGTGGCCAAGCGAACGACGCCGTATCTCGTCTTCCTCGTCTTTTTCGTTCTGACACTGGCCATGGTCTTCAAGGGGTTGAAAAACCTCCACCTTGATCTCGAGCTGGGAGAAGCAATGATCGTGGCTGTCGGCGTGGGAACGATTGCTTCGATCATCAGCGCCTTCCTCGTGCAGCGTGTCAAGAGCTTCCAGATAAAAGAACGCATCCTGATACGCCAGCCCGCGCCCGTGGGGAAAGCCATAAAGAAAGCGCTTCAGCGCCTGGAACGCGTGCAGGACCAGGCGCATGGAGAAACGCAGAGCCAGTTATCGACTATCATCAACGATCTCCGGGCGTTGGAAAAAGAAGTGCAAATCGGCACCACGGTGGAACAGGGGAGCACGGAGTACAAGACCGTGGAACGCATCTTCGTCTATCTCCAGATCCTCAGCGCCGCTTTCGTTGCGTTTGCTCATGGTGCCAACGACGTGGCCAACGCGGTCGGCCCCCTTGCTGCTGTCATTACCGTGCTCACCACCGGCGAACTGGCGATGAAAGCAGCCGTGCCGGTATGGGTATTGGCTATGGGGGGTGTGGGCATCATCATCGGCCTGGCAACCTGGGGCTGGCGCGTGATGGTCACCATCGGCAAAAAGATCACCGAGTTGACGCCGACCCGCGGCTTCTGCGCCGAGTTCGCCACTGCGGCGACAATCGTCGTAGCGACCAAATTCGGCATACCCATCAGCACGACCCATACGCTCGTCGGTGGCGTGCTGGGCGTGGGATTGGCTCGAGGTATCTCGGCTCTGAACCTGAAAGTTGTGACCAACATCATCATCTCCTGGGTCGTGACGATTCCCGTTGGAGCCATCGGGGCGGTGGGAATCTACTATCTCATGAAGGCGATTTTCGGCTGAGCGCGTCTCCTGGAGAAGATTAACACTACTGTAACATCTCCGGCATTCTATTACGTTTCGCCCACATAGATTCGTATCAAAAACACTCACCGGAGGATCGTCATGAACATCAAGCAATTGCTCTTGGAAGCGCTCGTCTTCTTCGTATTAACGTTCATCGTCACGGCGGGCGTCAGCTATCTCTACAGCTTACTGGTGCACGGCACGGGCGCGTTCAACTGGGATTCGGCAATTCAATTTGCCATCATCTTCGGTATCGTTTTTCCCATAGTAAACGCAACGGGAAGGCGAAAGAAGAAGTAGCTTCTTCCAACCGAGTCGTGCAGATATAAAATCGTTGCTTATCAGTAGTACTTCTGCTAATACATATATTATCAAAAACCAGCGACAAGATGATGGTATCGGTTCGCGTGGTTTTCCTCTTTGCATTAATAATACTTCAGTCCTGCGGTAACATTTCCCAGGACGTCGGTCAGGCAGATGAGCCTTCAGAGCCAGTGTATGTGGGGCAACCCGTTACCATCCACCCCTGGGGCGATCCTCTACACACGGTCAACGGAAAGATCTTGTACGGTTGGGATCCGTTCGTCATCTACGACGCGCAGGACAGCCTCTTCAAGATGTGGTACACGATCTACCGTTATAAGGTGCTGGGTATCGGCTACGCGGGAAGCGGGGATGGTATTACATGGAACCTCCTCATCGACGACGCGCTGCCTCACGTGCTCACACCCACCAAGGGCTCTTGGGACCGCTACGGAGTTGAAACAGTCAGCATTCTCAAGAAGGACGGCATCTACATGATGTGGTACCTGGGCTATCCCGGTGACATCGAACCAGGCAAACCCGGCCGGCACAACCAGATCGGCCTTGCCACGTCACCGGATGGCATCCACTGGAACAAGCTGCCCGGCCCGGTCCTCGCTGCCACGCAACCGTAGGAGGAGCCGTATCTTCAAACCGAAATCATTGACGGCAAACCCGTGATGTATGAAAACGGCGGCGTGCAGGAACCGGCAGTAATCTGGGACGAGGACGAGCGGAAATTCAGGATGTGGTACACGGGGCACACAAGGGACACGGTCACGTACACTTACAACGGCCAGAAACTTACCAGGGCCGTGCGTATCAGACAAACCGGGTACGCGACATCGTCGGACGGAATCAGTTGGTTGAAATATGCAGGCAATCCTGTTTTTCAGCCAATGCGGGAGACCGGCTGGGAAGAGTGGTTTGCAGTGGATCACCCCGCGATTCTCAAGGATCCCCGTAAAGGGTATCACCTGTTCTACTTCTCCTGGTACTCCATCGGGCACGCCTTCAGCGAGGACGGTATTACATGGACAAGAAACGCTGCCAACCCGCTTCTTCGTTACAAGCAGAACGCCGACAGTACCGTCGTGATGTACGGAGGCCCATGTGCGTTTATCAAGGACAGCACGCTCTACTTGTATTACATGCGTTCCATACCGGGTTCGAAAAAGTGGGGCGAGAAGGGGATGTGTATCGGGTTGGCCACGATAAGAATATGATTCCGGCATCGACACCGTTACCATGCGTTGCGATACGGTGGGACAAACGTTGCCGAACGAAGAAATTATAAATACCTTGCCGTCCCTGGTTATCCGTTCGGCGCTGCCGGGATAATCAACCATTCATCACAACGAGGGCGATCATGCTTTGCAATAGGCTCCTGCGATACGTTGTTCTCATGGTTATCATGGCAGCAGGCAGCCTGTCCTGGGGACAATCACTGACCAAGTTCGAGAAGTGGCGGCAGCCCGGTTTTTTCAAGGGCTTCAACATCAGCGAATGGAACAACGTCCTTGACCGGGGAGTGATCCAGGCGGAATTCGACTCTTTGAAAAACATGAGCGCTAACCTTGCCATCATCCAAACTCAGGGATTCCGGGATGAGGTCACTTTCGAGAAACACGTATACTACATCGACGAAGGCGACACCACTTACTGGCAGGATATCCTGGACACGATGGTTGCCTATGCCCGCAACGCCGGCGGAACCGGTATCCCGTATGTTATTTGCGTGCGCACCGGACCGGGCAGAACCGACGTGGCGGAAGACAAGGATTCCCCCATCTGGACGAGCCAAGATCATCAATGGCGGTACGCGCAAATGCTGAGGGAAATGGCGCAACGATACCTGCCCGACACCCTGTTCGTCGGATTCGATCTCATCCAGGAGCCGAACCCCTTCGGCGACGTGTTGTTCGGCATTCCGGTCAGCGAGCTCGACAGCGCCATGAAAGCGCACGGAATAGACGTGAACGCCTTGTACACCCGGTGTATCGATTCGATCCGGAAAGTGGCTCCCGACCTTCCTTTGATGGTGCAGGGCGTGCACTGGTCGAACCCGTCGTATTTTTCGCTGGTGAAAAAACAACCCGACGACAAGATTATCTACAATGTTCATTGTTACAATCCCGCCGATTTCAGTCACCAGGACTCCGTTTTCGAGCAGGGGTACCAGGGATCATTCTGGAGCAACGAGCTGCAGGACTTCGCGACGTTCAACAAGGCATTCCTGCGGGACGTGGTTTACAAGCCCGTGAGAGATTTCAGAAAAAGCGCCGGTGGGAATGCTCCCGTCATCGTTGGTGAGCTGGGTATTTCTCATCCCCAAATCGGCGGCGAACAATACCTGGACGACATCATGACCATCGCCGGGGAGGAAGGCTGGCATTTCGCGATCTGGAATTTCAATAACGGCGCCCAGTTCTATTACCAGCGCATGGACCAGGTTCACAAGACCGGTTTCATGGATTTATTCGCGAGGCACTTTTCACGGCTTACGTCCGTCGATGAAAAAGGAAAGGCTGCTGCTGGCCGCCTCGACCTTGCGCAAAACTTTCCTAACCCGTTCTCTTCTTCCACGACAATCGTTTACCGGAGTTCAAGTCCGGGGAACGTGGAAGTCAGGATATACGACCGGCTTGGTCGGGAAGTCCGCCGGTTGGCCCGGGACCACTACGCGGGGGATGACGTTCACTTTACGTGGGACGGGAAGGATGAAGCGGGAAACAAGGTGCAAAGCGGTATTTACTACTTCACGCTGAAGACCGGCGGTCGCCGGTTGATCTCGGGAAACATGGCGCGCGCCAGGTAGGGTTTTTCAGGAGGTTGAAAATCCATGTCTATTCAAGATCTTTTCAATTCTTTCGCCAGGTTCTTCTTTTCGGGAACCGTTCTTGTTTTCCTCGTCCTCGGCTCCTGCACGAACGAAAAGACCGCGGAAGACACACCCGAGGCGAGGATAATCGTCATTGATACCGCAAGCGGAGTTTATCAGCAGGCGCTGTCCGGTCCGCCGGAAAGCCTCACGATGCGATCGGGGCTCGTGACGCTTTCGCCGGGCGAATCCGCGGGCGAGCACAGCACGGAATCGTTCGAAGAGCTGGTTATCGTTTTCCGCGGCCGAGGCGAGATGCGCATAACCGACGGCGCCGTTCTTTCCATCGGCCCCGGACGTCTTGCTTACTGCCCTCCAAACACCACGCACGACGTGGTCAATACCGGGACATCCCGATTGCAATACATCTACGTGGTAGCCGAGGGCCTGCGCCAGCCGAAGTAATTACCGTCCTGTCATCGCAGCCAGAGGAGTTTCCCCCCCAGGCGGATTCCATCGGCGGATTTCAACACGTAGAAAAAAACACCTGGTTCAACCGCCGTCCCGGACTCATCCATGCCGTTCCACGTCGCGGTGTGTTTTCCTTCCGGCACCTTCCCGTCAACGAGTGTTCGCACTTCCTGGCCGAGGGTGTTGAATATCTTCAAAGTGATCGCGTTTTCAGATCCACGTACTTCGAAAGGAATCACGGCGCCGGCGACCGCGGGCGAAACCGGGTTCGGGTAACTCAATCCAAGTTCAAACCGCTTCGAGCCTTTACCCTTTCCCGGAAGAACCGAGGTTATGCCTGTCCGTACTTCGAAGTCGAGAGGACCGAGACGCGCGAAATACACCTCGACGGGTTTTCCAGACGGATCAACGATGCGTACGCCGACATGGCCGCTGTCAGGTTCCAGGAGGGTGATTGCCGACATGGCCGTATCCTGTTCCTCCCCGATTTCCAGGACGTGGAGGAAATAATCCCGCGCATGCCCGCGCGGAGCCTGCACTTCCAGCCGCCAAGGCACAATCGGGGGACGGCTCGACCGGCTCCCAGCGTAGTTGTACTGTGCCGTCGGCTCCTCCGGGTGTCCCCACAAGTCGTGGCCCTCGCCACCGCGCCTCGTAAGGACTGCTCCGAGGGGCAGAACGGTCTTGAGAAACGCCCGCGCCTTCCCCTCGCTGAGCATGGGGTAGGGAGCACCCGCGGAATCGCTCAGCCAGGTTACGAACCGCGCGTCCGTGCTGGAATACACGTGACCAGCCGTGCGTTCCGTTTCCGTTCCACGAACGGAGGGTTCGGTAGGAACGTGCAGGAACCAGTGCTTGGGGAAATCAGGGTTTGTCGCGTCCACGCGGTCGAAGATAACGAAAAACTCCCTTTGGCCCCGCAGGTACACGAACTGCCGTGTAACTTCCCGCACCTTGCTGCTTCTGTACGCCTCGGTCAGGTCCGCAGCGGCATACGTGTATCCGGCTTCATGCTTGAAGGCGACCACCTCGCCCCTCTCGATCACTTGATCGTGAGCGTGCCCGTACACGTGGCGAATAATCCCGCCATCGCGTTCGTTTTTCGTTCCTCCCTTCGCCAGGAGGTCGGGCCCCGGAGTCAGGCGACGGAACTCTTCCGCCGGATCAAAGATGGTGACGATGTTATAAACCAGCGACCCCCCCGCGTAGTAATCATCGTCGTTATGCCCCATGCCCCCGCCGCGGAGCACGAGCCAGCCTTTCTTGGCAATCAGGAAGTGCCCCTCATCGTCGCGGGAATGGTTCGCGTACCACGGCCCTGCCCCGAAGAATGCCCAGGTGGCGTTCGGATCGTCCCACGTGCTTCTCATGTACACGTGCCCTGCGCCGGTGAACAAGCGCGCCGTGGGCCACCCGGCCTGCCCCGGTGTTTTTGGCTCCACCGACGGGTCGTACGCGATAAACCGGATCCATGGAATGGAGAACCAGTTTCTCGGCCACGTGC
>JAJRXL010000154.1 GCA_024276335.1 Bacteroidota bacterium | reverse complement strand
CGTCGGTTTCCCGTGGTTTCCGCCGCCGCCGACTACCAGCATTCCGCGCGAGGTGACGAGGTTCACCACGTCTTCCGCCGCCTTGCTGTAGTTTAACGTGCCCCAACTCGCGTTGAACACCTTGCACCCCATGAACACGGCATATTGCATGGCCTGGTAACCGAATTGTAAACCGCCGCCGCCATCCGCCCCGATTTTCATGGGAAGAATCTTGCACTTGAACCCGATGGACGCGATACCGATACCGTTGTCGGTGGCCGCCGCCACCAGGCCCGCCACCTTGGTCCCGTGCGAACCCCCTCCGCGCGTATCGTTGTCCGGGGTCTTGTTATCGGGCCCGGCAAAATCCCATCCGTGCCAGTCATCCACGAGGCCGTTGCCATCGTCATCCTTGCCGTTGTTGCTTAACTCGCCGTTGCTTCCCCATTCGCCCGGGTTGATCCAGATGTTCGGCTCCAGGTCCGGGTGCGACCAGTCGATCCCGGTATCGCCCACGCCGATAACGATCGTGGAGTCGCCCGTCGTGATATCCCACGCCTCCTCGGCCTGGATGGTTTGCAGGAATTTCTGCTTGGAAAAAAGGGAATCGTTCGGTGTGAACATCGTCCCTACCGGGTAGCACAGGTACAGGGGCTCGGCGTATTCCACGCCGGGAAGTGCGGAAAATGTTGCCGCCGCATCTACGGGCGGGATGGGAGCGCTGTACCGAAACCGGAATATCCGGGCGACTTCCTTCTCCCTCCGGAGGACCTCGGACAAGTTCCCTGCCGGACGAAAGAAATTCGGCGAATGGGCGACGCTCCACTGCTCGACCAGCATGGATTCCATATCGAACACCCCGAGTTCCTGGAGGATGGAAGAAATGGATTCATCATAATCCGGTCCACCGCGCTCGGCGACCTCGGGAGTGACTTTCACCACTACCATCCCCGGCGCCACGTCCGGGCCTGTTTGAACCTGGGAGTTCGCCATCGCGCTCCAGCCGATAAGAAACAGCGCTGTAAGAAGATATTTCATGTGTATTCCTTGAAAGGATTGAAAAAGATTAACCTGCAAAGCCTGCATTTACGACAATCACATCGAAACCGATGGACGAGCCGACGTTTCGCTGCTCGGGCTTCATTTCCTTTGTAAGCTTAAGAGGCGTTCCCTGTCCTTGAACAGGACGTATTCCTCGTGCATCCTCGATTTCAGCAACCGGTATTTCACCGTGTCGCCGCGGACGAGATACGCCCTGCCCAGCATAGCCACCAGGGAATCCCGCAAGCGCCAGCGTTCGTCCGCCTCCGGCACTTGCAACCAGGCATGCTGCTCGACGACGCGCTCAAGGCGCCGGATTACCGACTGGGGCTTGCGGTATCTCCTGCATCGCGCCAGGAGACGCCATATCTTTGCCGCAATTGCCGGCCTTCTCCCACGCATGGATTCGTATCGCAAATTCGAAACGGCTTTCTCGTCAGCCGTGGTGTCCACGCCACTCGGCAGATTCACGAAACGCTTGCTGAAGCGACCGCGCATCTCGTGACGCACGCCGGCGGTCGCGGAGGGAAACCCCGATTTCTCCAGGGCATAAACAATGCCGCGACACAATTCCACGGTGAGGTTGGATTCCACAAGGGCCAGTCCCCCCCGGATCAACACTTCGCCTCTCACGCCTGTGAGCAAGGGAAAATACCGGCGGAAGAGCAGGCAGATGAATTCGCCCTGGTTGTACGAACGGTTGACGTCGCCGTACTGAAACCCCCTTCGCGTGCGAAGCGCCTGCAACTCCAGGGCCGGGTTCTTGTATCCCAGCAACTCCAGTATCCCGATGGCTTGTGAAAAGCCGATTTCGATGTAATATGCGATGGGCCCTTTGTTACAGATCTTTTCCACCGCCCGCAGGAAACGATCCCGCCCACGGCTGGCCAGGACATTCGCGATAATATTCGAGTTCTTGTCTTTGTACCCGGCGTAACTGTACAAGCCGCGCGGTACCGAAACGACTTCGACCACGCCCAGTTCCAGGTCCAGGGATACGAGGTGAATGGCATCCGCCCGCGCCCGCGCCCGGCCGAGCCTGCTGTCGACCCCGTACACGATAACGTTGAGGCGTCGTTGTTCGCTGTCGGAGAAAGCCGTGTCAAGAGGATACCGATCCAACAATGGCCCTGCGACGGTAAAAGCCCGTATCGGTTCGACCGGGAGGGGAATCGGGGATGAACCTCCGGAGCCGGAAGCCTGCTGCGCCGCTTGCTTGGCGGCACGTACATCGCGGTCGATCTGGTGGCGAAACATCGAACGGTACGAGGTGTCGAGATTGCGAACACTCCACCGCCACCAACCGTCCGCAACCAGCCCCGGCGGGGGAAGATAGTTCCCCACGCCGGTCAACGCGCTCAAACCGTCCCATGCCGCAAAACCCACGAACAGAAGTGCTATCCCCCCCACACTGCGCAACAACAGCCTGCGGTGCCGACGACGTTTCAGCAATTCGTGATTCGGGGTATTTCTCAACTGGTCAGTTCGGGTCTGGGAAAGTGATCATGTTCCACCTTCCTAAGATACAACTGTCAGGGGAAAAGAAACACCCCCGCGCCGTGGAAGCAGGGGGGAACAGTGCGCTCAAACAATGTCCGTTCAGTAATAGAGGAGTATTTTCCCTTCGGGGAGGACCGCGCCCAACTTGTTCCACTTCTTCAGGTCTTCTACCGAGACCTCCAGGGTGCGGGATATGCTGAATAGTGTATCGCCCTTCTTGACGATGTAGGTCTTTGCGAGGGGCGAGGTTCGACCCGCCCTTGCCGCTTCGCCCGAACCGACCGCGGGGATTTTTAACCTTGCCCCGATGCGGATCATGCCGTTGTTCAAACCGTTTAATTCCCGTATTTCACCAACCGAAACTCCATACTTGTTGGCGATGGCGTACAGCGTTTCTCCCCGCCGGACGGTGTGGTAAAGGAATTCCTCCCTCGCAGTTTCAGGCGGGTAAAGCCTGAGCACCACACCGGCGTTAATCACCGAAGATTCGAGGCCGTTCCACTTTACCAGGTCGTCAACCGTGACGTGAAATTCCTGCGAAATACGGAACAGGTTGTCACCATGCTCGACCGTGTACGTTGCGGGGCGCTCCTTGCGCCCTGCGGGAGCAGCGTCCGAACGAGAGGTCTCCGCGGAGTTCTGCACCGCACCATCCCGTTCGGGTGCGACATGGATAACCAGCGATTGACCGGCCTTGATGAGGTCGCCGCTGAGTGAGTTCCAGGTCCGTAGCTGGTTGATGGAAACGGAATACCGGGCGGCGATATCGCCGAGCGATTCGCCTTTTCGTACGATGTGTGAAACGGCCCCGCTCCGAACCTCGGCAGTCTCCGGCACGTGCTTCGAAGCTGTCTTCCCCGTTCCTCCGTCTTTCGCGCCCAGCACCCCGACCTGGAGGAGTTTCCCTGCCTTGATATCGGTGCCCTTGAGATCATTCCATTCCTGGAGTTTCTCGATGCTAACATTGTACTGTTCCGCAATCGCGGACAGGGTCTCGCCCGCCCGGATGCGGTGGTAGCGTCGGGTGGAAGACGGGTGTGGTGTTTCCTTCGCCGCGGCGATCTCGTTCGGGGAACCCGCGGCGGTATTCTGCTTCGCCTTTTTCCTGACCCACACGACGAGCTCGTCACCAGTGCGAATGATATCTTCCGGCTTCATGTCGTTCCACGCCATGAGGTCGCTGATCCGCACGTGATATTTCCTGGCAATCCGCCCGAGAGTTTCGCCCCTTTTCACGGCGTGCACGAGCTGGGTCCGGCCCCGCGTTCTCTTGAATTGTTTCGAATCGGCGTCGTTCGTTTTGGATGCGGGCTTCTCGACCTTGGCAATATTTGCCTTGCGCAAGGCGGAAGCGGGAATGGGAACCATGATGCGCTGCCCGATCTTCAACCGGTTGCGGGCCTTGATATGATTGACCTTCGCCAGCGTCGAGATGCTGACCTTGTATTTCCTGGAAATGGAATACAACGTCTCGCGGCGCTTCACGAGATGTACGCGGTACTGCGGCCGGGAAGAAACCGGAATCGAAGCTAACTGCTGCCGTAACACTTCGGCTTTGCCCACCGGCACGCGTACGGGAAAGTGCTTGCGATTCGGAGGAGTGACATCTTGCAGGATGTGGGGGTTGAGATCACGGAGTTCCGTCACTTCCACGCCGATGCGATTCGCCAGAGAATCCAGGTCATAGGTATCGTCCACGTACACGATCTCGTACTTCAGCGTGTCCTGGTACCGGACGTCGGTGAATCCATAATCCTGCGCGTTGAGCGTTAGGAGCGTGGCGGCAATGTAAATGGGAACGTAGTTACGGGTTTCCTTGGGAAGCTTGTCCTTGATATCCCAGAAAGTGGGCTTTTCCCCCTTGTACCGTCGCAAGGCGCGGTCGATACGGCCGGGGCCGGCGTTGTACGCGGCGAGGGCGAGATGCCAATCGTTGTAACGATTATAAAGGTCTTTCAGGTGCCGGGCGGCGGCGCGGGTGGATTTCTCGGGGTCGCGCCGGTCGTCGCACCACCAGTCTCCTTCCAGGCCGTAGAGCTGGCCGGTGGATTTCAGGAATTGCCATAACCCCACGCAATGCGCCCACGAACGCGCCGTGGGATTGAGACCGCTCTCGATCATGCTGAGCGAGAGCAATTCCGCGGGCACCCCTTCTTCCCGGAAGATTTCCCGCATCATGGGGAAATACTTTCCCGACCGCTCCAGCCATCTCTTGAAATGCCTCCTGCCCTTGGTGGTCAGGTACACGATGTTCCGTTCCACGTCCTCGTTCAAGGGAAGAGGGACGGTGGTTTCCGGAGGAGAAACGAAGTGGACATTTTCCAGGCTGATGGAATCAACCAGGCCGGCGATACGCTCGCGCACGGCTGAAATCGAAACTTCGAAATCTGCTTCGTCGATGCCGGGCAAAATTGCTTCGTATAAGCCGAGCACCCGCTGCGACAACGCCACGAACACGGGATCGGACTCGATTTCCGGGTAGTAACTCAGGTGGTTCAGTTCCGCGTACGCCGTTTCCAGGACACGGGCCGCCTGCACGGTGTCGCCCCGGCTCACCAGCTTTTTCACCCTGTCGATCTTTGCCTGGACGGAATCGAAATGCGTTCCCCGGTCCGAGATATTAATATCCTCCACGCTTTCCCCTGCCTCAAACTCCACGATCTCGTACGAGTCTTTCAGCGTGTCCGCGACTTGTTCGCCCGGAACGGCGATGGCTTTGCGAGGATAGAGAGGACGATATGAGGGGACGGAAGAAGCGCAACCGAAGAGAATGACGGAGACGAGAATCGATCCCGTAACTGTCATTACTCCTTTCATGATCCCGCGGTTGTTGGTGGTGGTAGCGATAGTTTACCTCTTACTGTGTAATCCCGGGAAACAACATCTCGTCTTTCATTACCCGTCATAATGAACTTAGATATCTTCCCATCTTTGCGCAAGAACATCGACGACGAGAAGTGTAATTATTTCAGGATGCTTTACCACCCGGTTTCCTTTTTTTCATTGTAAATCCGGCCACGGCAGATAGAACAGCTTCGTCGGAATTCACGGATTGCTTCGGGATTCGCTCTCGCGATAACGAGGTTTCTGAAGCGCCCCGCAACCGGGCCATGCTTGCATCAATCGTTGATTTCGGCCCGCAACCGCGACAAGCAGGAAGCGTTTCTCTCCGGCCCGGCTTTGCATATGCACGGGGAGTTGGATATCTTTTGCCAATGAAACGTACCGACGACATACCGGCCGAAGAACTTGTTCGCAGCGCGCGCTCAGCCCGGGAGCGCTCGCACAGTCCGTATTCGAAATTCAGGGTGGGCGCCGCCCTTCTCGCCCGCGACGGTACAATCATCACCGGCTGTAACGTTGAAATCAGCTCGTTTTCCCTGACGTGCTGCGCCGAACGGACGGCGCTGTTCACGGCTGTATCCAGGGGAATAAAGGATTTCGTGGCGGTCGCGGTCGTCTCCGATGCCGAGGAAACTCCTCCTTGCGGCGCCTGCCGCCAGGCGCTGGCTGATTTCAACCCGAACCTTGAAATCATTCTCGGCAGGCAAGACGGCACATTCACCAGGACCACCCTGGGCTCCCTGTACCCGAAACCGTTTTTACCGACATCATTCCCCCATGGAAACATCCCCCAGTAACCAGCCGCGCGAAACCGGCTGGATCGAGGTCATCTGCGGTAGCATGTTCAGCGGCAAAACGGAAGAGCTCATCCGCCGGGTACGACGGGCGGAAATCGCCCGGCTCAACGTGGCAATTTTCAAACCCTCGATCGACAAGCGATACGCCGAAGAATACATCGTTTCGCACAGCGACCAGTCGCTTCCCTCCGTCGTCATCGAGCGTGCTTCCGAGATACCGGAGCAGTCGGGCGACGCCCACGTGATTGCCATCGACGAGGCCCAGTTCTTCGACGAATCGCTGGTGGGCGTCTGCCAGGACCTGGCGGACATGGGCAAGCGGGTCATCGTGGCCGGTCTCGACCAGGATTACCTGGGCAATCCCTTCGAACCCATGCCGCAGCTCCTGGCGGTGGCCGAATACATCACCAAGACCCTGGCTATCTGCATGGTGTGCGGCAATCCCGCAAACCGAACCCAGCGCATCAGCGGAGGGAAGGAGCGCGTCCTGGTCGGGGCGAAAGGACTCTACGAGGCCCGCTGTCGCAGGTGCTATACACCATTTACGAGCGCGCCATGACGCTGGAATCACTCCTGCGCGGCATACTGGGCCTCCTGCTGATTCTCGGCATCGCCTATGCTTTTTCCAACAACAGGAAACGCATCAGCCTGAGGCTGGTGCTGGGCGGACTGGGACTTCAGATAGTATTCGCGGTGCTTGTCCTGCGCGGCGATTCCCTGGCGCATATCTGGTCGCCCCTCGGCTGGCCGAAACTCTCTTTCGTGATTGCCAGTCGTATTTTCGTCAAGGTGCTGAACTTCACCTTCGAGGGCGCAAGGTTCGTGTTCGGCAACCTTGCCATCAGCCCGGGCTTCGAGGATTCGCTGGGCTTCTTCTTCGCCTTCCAGGTTCTTCCAACCATCATCTTCTTCGCGTCGCTCATGTCGGTGATGTACTACCTGGGCGTAATGCAGAAAATCGTGCAGGCATTTGCGTGGATCATGACCCGCCTGCTCGGCACTTCGGGAGCGGAGTCGCTGTCCAATGCCGCCAACGTTTTCGTCGGCCAGACCGAAGCGCCGCTCCTCATTCGCCCGTTCCTCCCCGACCTCACGCGCTCCGAACTTCTTACCGTCATGACCGGAGGCATGGCGACCATCGCCGGGGGCGTAATGGCCGCGTACGTGCAGATGCTCAGCTATTCCTATTCGGAGCTTCACGGCCTGAGCATGAACGCCGCCCAGGTGAAATTCGCCGGACAACTTCTCGGCGCCAGTATCATGGCGGCACCCGGCGCCCTGATCATCTCGAAGATCCTCTACCCGGAAACCGGCGAACCCAAGACCCGCGGCACCGTGCATATCCCCAGGATCAAGAACGCCGACAACGTGATCGACGCCGCCGCCTCAGGAGCCGCCGATGGTTTGAAACTGGCACTCAACGTCGGGGCCATGCTCATCGCGTTTATTGCATTCATCGCCCTGATGAATTACGTCCTCGGGTACGTGGGCGGGCTGACGGGTCTCAACGCCGTCTGCATGGACGCCTTCGGAAAGCCCCTCAGCCTCGAGCTGATTTTCGGCCTCGTTCTCCAATTCCTCGCCTACGGCATCGGCGTGCCCTGGCAGGAATCCTTCCAGGTGGGAAGCCTGGTCGGCACCAAGATCGTTCTCAACGAGTTCGTCGCCTACCTCGAGATGTCGGAAATGATTAAAAACGGTGTGCTAGTATCGGAAAAAGCCATCACGATGGCCACGTTTGCCTTGTGCGGCTTTGCGAACTTTTCTTCCATCGCCATCCAGATCGGAGGTATCGGTCCCCTGGCGCCCAACCG
>JAJRXL010000153.1 GCA_024276335.1 Bacteroidota bacterium | reverse complement strand
GCTGAAGTGGGGGAGGAAATGCCAGGTCACCTGCCCTTCCAGGCCGGCGTGCAGGGTTCGCTCGGCGTTGCCGGTTATCGGCTGGCCGAAGCGATCCACCTGTCCGCTTTTAATGATCTCGTCGTCGAAATCCATCCAGTACCCGTTGATGATGAACTGGAGCGGTCCGGCGTTGTAACCGGCGCCGAGTTCGATGTTGGTCAGGGCTTCGGGTTTCACCAGGGGTTTTGTGAAATCAAAGCCGCCCCTGTCGTTCAGTTCGAATTGTGGAACGGAGCCGCCGCTGGATTCCGCGGCATCGTAAAGAGTCTTCAGGCGTGGTTCGCGCGAGGTGCGCGAGACGTTGGCATACAGGTTCCACTCCGGTGAAATATTGAAATTGATTCCCAGCCGCGGGTTGAGAAAGTGGTAGTTCACGGCCATGTCCGTTCCCACGTATTTTTCGTCGAACAGGAGGTAGCGATTGAACACGTACTGGAGATTCAGCATGACGTTCACGCGGTCGGAGAGCTGGTATTCTTCCCGGGCGTAAAACGAGACGATATCCTTGCCGCCCTTGTACTCGTAATAATGCCGGTCGGGATCGAGCTTGCTTGGCAGGTTTTCCGCCCAGTTGATCCTGCCCCAGTGGAGGGAACGGTGGTAGCGGAGTTCCAGGCCGGTTGTCAATTCTCCGTTTTCGTGCTTGTATGTAAGGCGGGGAAGCCAGCCGAATTGATTGTTGTCCACATATGCCCGGATGATGGGTCGCCCGGGATTGGGCACGCCGGTGAAGCCGTATTCGTTTGTCAGGCGAAAGTACGTCGTATCCGTCCAACCGGTGGCGTCGTAGTCGAAAAAGCCGGCGCCGCGAACGTAGAAGAAGGCATTGTTCAGCGTGAAGTTGTCGTTCAACCGCCATTCGTGCAGTAGCTCGAAATGGGGCTGGGAGAAGTTCTCGATTTCCTGGGGACGTCGTTCGGCCTTGAACGTGTAACCGTTCTTATCCGCTTCCCAGTAGCTGTAGTTCTTCCTCCGTTCCGAACGGTCGCCGATCGCGAATTTCGGCACACCGTAGTAAGCGAGGCCGTCCGCCAGCGGGCCGCCGTACACGTTGATACGTGTGCTCATGGTTTTGTCGTAGCGAGTGGCGGTAAGGTAGAAGCTGTTGAATTCCGTCCAGGAGTTGTCGCGGTACCCGTCGCTGGTGATCCTGGAGAGCCGGCCGAAAAACGTGTAACGATTATCGATGAGGCCCGAGCCCATCGCGATGGCGTACCGCCTGGTATTGTAACTGCCGATCCCCGTGGAAAGGCTGATCCCCTTGCGGTTGGCGAAGTCTCCCGTAACGATATTGATTGATCCTCCAATGGCTGGCGGACCGTAAAACGCGCTGCCCGCCCCGCGCTGCACCTGGATCTCTTCGGTGCTGCCGAGAAGGTCCGAGAAATCCAGCCAGTACACGTTGTGGTCCTCGGGATCGTTTTGGGGAATGCCGTTGACCATGATTGCCAGCCGTCGCTGGTCGAAGCCGCGGATGCGTAGATAGTTATAGCCGAGGCCGTTGCCGTTTTCCGAGTAGAACGTCGTGGAAGGGAGATCGGAGAGGAGCACGGGAAAATCCTGCACCGTACGGCGCTCCTCGATGTCGCGGCGGGTCAGGTTGCTGTAGGTGACCGGCGAATACCGTTCGCGGGCGCGATTGGCGGAGACGACGATTTCCGGTCCCGGCAGCGCGACGGAGCGCAGGCGGATACCGAGAACGAGTCCGCCTTGTCCCACGCGAATGGTTCGTTCGTCCGCACGGTAGCCAACGTAACTGGTCTTGAGCCGGTATTCGCCGGGTGAAACATCGGGGATCTCGAACCGGCCGTTTTCGTCCGCGGTTGTGCCGGGACCTTCGGGCAGAATGAGAACGTGGGCCCCGACGAGGGGCAGGCCGTTTTCGGCGTCGCGGACCGTGCCCACGATGTTCTGGGCCGGGGCCGTGACCGCAATGAAGCATGAGAAAATCAAGGATAGAATCGAGAATCGAAACATGGTGAAACTCCTTTCATAAAGGTTCCTGATTGCTCGATCCTGGCTCGGCGGCACGTATGCCGACCGTAACGTGGGAATGATGTTGAAGGGAAATTCCGGAAGAGGATCAGGTGAATTCCCTTTCCCTACGCCGGTATTATCCGGGTCAGGTTCGACGGGTATGCTCTCAGCCGTTCCGGAGAACAGCACCCCGAGTGAATCTCTCCTGCTAATCTATGTGCGAAGAACTACATTTGCAAGGACGACGAGTGTGGATACATTGAACGCCGCCGTGTATCTTTAAGTATCTGGAACCGGAAACAAGACGGGACACGAAAATGCAAATAGGATTGATCGGCCTGCCGTTCTGCGGGAAGACGACATTGTTTCAAACCATGACCGGCGTCATGCTCGATCCCGACCAGCTTCACAAGCGGGATGCGCGACATGGCATGGTCAAGGTACCGGACGACCGCGTGGAACGCCTGGCGGAAATATTCAAGCCGCACCGGGTTACGCATGCCACTATTGATTTCGTGGACGTGATCGGGTTGGAAAAAGGCGACCACTCATCGACGCAGTTCACGACGAGCTTCATGAACGCAGTGAAAAATACCGATGCGCTTATCCACGTCGTACGGATGTTCCAGGATCCGGTCCTGCCGCACCCGGAAGGGAGCATCGATCCGTATCGCGACGTCATGATCGTGGAAACGGAATTCCTGCTCAGCGACATGGGTATTGTCGAACGCCGTATTGACAAGGTGAAAAAAGATATTCCTAAAACCGGGAGTGTGGAATTGAAAAGAGAACTCCCCGTGCTGGAGCGGTGTCTGAATCACCTTGAAGCGGAGCAATCGTTGCGGACGCTCGATCTCACGCGGGAGGAGGCGAAGATGATCCGCGGCTACCAGTTGTTGACGCTGAAGCCAATGCTGGTATTACTGAACCTTCCCGAAACGGAAGTTGCGTCGGCGGAAAAAACCGTGGAGGATGTCCGTAATCGCGTGGCCGAGCGAGGGATCAGCGTCGACGCCGTGTTTGGTAAGATCGAGATGGAAATGGCGCAGTTGGACGAAGAGGAAGCGGAGGCGTTCATGAGTGATTATGGCATCAAGGAATCAGCCTTGAAGCGTATCATACGCGCCGCGTACGACTTGCTGGGATTGCAGTCGTTTCTGACGGCGGGCGAGGAGGAATGCCGCGCCTGGACGATCCGGAAAGGTGCGACGGCCGTCGAAGCCGCGGGCGAGATCCATACGGATTTCTACCAGAAATTCATTCGAGCGGAAGTCGTCACGTTTGAAGACCTCGTGAAGTATGGAAGTTATGCCGCCTGCAAGGAACACGGTGTCTGGCGGCTGGAAGGAAAGGAGTACGTGGTCCGGGACGGTGACGTCCTTATTATTCGCCACGGATAACATT
>JAJRXL010000152.1 GCA_024276335.1 Bacteroidota bacterium | reverse complement strand
TGCCGTCAACGGCGTGCTGCTCGAGGAAATCGCCCGGCGCTTCGGCACACCGGTGTACGTGTATAACCTGGACGCCATGGTCGAGGCGTTGCGGGAATGGACGGCTGCTTTTGGCACGATCCCGCACATGGTGTGTTACGCGGTCAAGGCGAACTCCAACCTCGCGGTGTTGCAGATGTTGAAAAACGCGGGCTCCGGCTTCGAAGTCAACTCCGGCGGCGAGCTGTTCCGGGCGCTGACCGTGGGAGCCGATCCTTCAACCGTGATCATGTCCGGCGTGGGCAAAAGGTTTGATGAGCTTTCGGAGAGCATCGATGCGGGAATCGCTCTCATCAGTGTCGATTCGCTGGAGGAATGCAGGCGCGTGAGCGAAGCGGCGGTCGGTGGATCCCGCGATGTCGAAATTCTCCTGCGCGTCAACCCGGAGGTGGACGCACGGACCCATCCCTACATTGCCACGGGGATGAAAGGACACAAGTTCGGGCTCGCGCCCGATGAAGCGATCCGGGCCGTGAAGGAAGCGGGAGAATTGCCCCGCCTGCGTGTGGCGGGATTCGGGATGCACATCGGTTCGCAGATATTCGAGGTCGAGCCCTACCGGGCAGCGGTGTCGAACCTGTTGGAAGTCGCGGCAGCGGCCCGGCCCTTTCTGCGCGTTGAACCGAAGTACCTCGACATCGGCGGCGGGCTGGGCGTCCCGTACGTTGCAGGCGACCCGGAAATAACGCCGTTACAAATGCTGGAGCCGTTGCGCGAGATGCTGACAGCTTCGGGTATGACCATTATCGCCGAGCCGGGACGATACATTACCGCGCGGGCAGGGGCGCTGGTGACGAAAGTCGAGTACGTCAAGCGGACACGGGAAAAGACGTTCATCATCCTCGACGCCGGAATGAATGATCTTCTCAGGCCCATGCTGTACCGTGTTTCCCACACCATACTGCCTTGTCGCGAGCCGCATGCCCGGGCGCGGGGCACGGTGGACATCGTCGGGCCCGTGTGCGAAACGGCGGACACGTTTGCCGAGGGTGTTGCCTTCCCGGACGTGAAGGAAAAAGACTACGTCGTGATCTTTACGACGGGGGCTTACGGGTTCACGATGAGTTCGCGCTATAATTCCCGACGTCTTCCCGCCGAGGTCGGAATCGCGGGAAACGAGGTGCACCTCATCCGGCGCAGGGATTATTATGAAGACCTTGTGAGCGCCGAGCGGATGCTCGGGTGAGGGGATTTCCGCCGGGTCATTCTTCCGGGAGCGCCAGCTCCGGTCGGCTCGCGGGCACCAGGCTATAGGCCACGTTATTGGTGGGAAGCAGGTATTTCCGCGCCGCGCGGGATATTTCCGCGGGTGTGATATTGTGGATGTCATCTATCAGTTTTCGTATGTACCCGGGATCGTCGAGGAAACAGCTGCCGGTGTTGAAGCTGTACGTTCGGCTTCCCGGTCCGCCCAGCATTTCCAGCATGCCGTAAAATTCACGCTGCAAGGTATTGACCGCGATTTGTACTTCATCCCGTGTCGGTGGGGCGGCCATCAAGTCCTGGAGCTCGTTCATGATCGTATTGTAAATGAGCAGCAGGTTCGTTTCCTGGCCGGAGTTGATCGAACACCAGAACGTACCGTCGTGCACGAGGCTCACCTGGTTGCTCTGGACGGACCGGGCGAGACCTTTTCGCACAAGCGCTTTTTGCAGGCGCGACTGCTGGGTGCCGGCAAGGATTCGCGCCAGGACGAACATTGCCGCTTCGTCCACGGAACCGATAGGGGCGGAATGCCAGATCACGGACAGGGCCGTGTATTTAATCGGGGCGGCAGAGTGGAACCGGAGGGGCTTCTGCAATGGCGCCGGCGGTTCGACTGGTTGATAAAACCGCGTCTCTCCTCCCGGGATCTGCCCGAACATTGCTTCCACTATTTTCCTGGTTTCCGCGAAGGAGATATCTCCCCCGATACAAAGGGAAGCGTTGTTGGGCCGGATGAATTTTCGGATGAAATCTCGGACGTCCCGTACGGTCAACATCTCGATGTCTTTTTCCAGGCCCTCGGTGAGATATGCGTACGGGTGGTCGGGCGGATATATGGCCTGGTAGATGATATTTTTCATCTCGAACGACGGCAATTTGCTTTTTTGTCGCAGGCGGCGCAAGACGAACTGCTTCGTGCTGTCGAACAGCGCCGGTAAGATGTCCTCTTCCGGAAATCGCATCCGGTTCGCCTCGATGCTCAGCAAGCTGCGGAGTGCAGAGGAGGAACCGAGCGACCAGAACTGTATCCGATCGAGATCGATCATGGAGCCATAGGTCGCGTCGGCGCTGTCCATGATTTTCATCATGGTCCGCAGCGAAAGCTCCCGTGTCCCATTGGCGAGAATTATGCCCATCAGGTTGGCAAGACCGTGTTTCCCGTACACGTCCCGCTGGCTTCCAGCCCGGTAGGAAACATCCACGGCCACGAGTGGCAGTGTCGTATCGCGGTATAAAACGACCTGCAGCCCGTTGTCAAGGGTGAAGGATTCCACGGGCCCGGGATCCCAGCCCTGGCCCAGGGCGAGAACGGGGAGCAGGCACAGGAGTATGGCGTATAT
>JAJRXL010000151.1 GCA_024276335.1 Bacteroidota bacterium | reverse complement strand
GCGCCTTACCTGATGCTGTACGAGGAGTTCACCGCCCTGGAAAACATCCGGTTTTTTTCCGAGGTGCGGGGAATGCCGTTCGATACCACCGTGGCCCGCGGTTTCCTCGAACGGGTCGGACTGCCGTCCGATCGTCGCGACGTGGTGCACAATTACTCCAGCGGGATGAAGCAGCGCCTTAAGCTTATCTTTGCCATCCTTCATCAACCCCCTTTCTTGTTCCTGGACGAACCCACGACCAATCTCGACCAGGACGGGATCGAGGTGGTGTACTCGTTGATCGAGGAACAGCGCCGCCGGGGGTGCGTGGTGGTCGCCACGAACGACGAGGCGGACATTGCGCGATGCGATCGCTTGCTCGATGTGACGACCGGCGAGGTCTCGGGGGCCGTACGATGAAAACGATGCGCGCCGTCTGGGCCATATTCCTGAAGGACGTCCGCTCCGAGGTCCGGACGCGGTACGCCGTGAATGCCCTGTTGATGTTCGTCATTACGACTCTCGCCGTCATCATGTTCTCGCTGGCGGGCGAGGTCATTTCCGCTTCCGCCCAGGCCGGTATTCTCTGGGTCGTGATGTTTTTCGCCGCCATGTCGGGCCTGAGCCGGTCCTTCGTGTCCGAAGAAGAGCGGGGGACGACGTTCACGCTCCAGTTGTGTTCCGGTCCGTTGGGCGTGTATTTCGGGAAGCTCCTGTTTAACATCGTACTGGTGATCCTGCTCAACATCGTGATTGTGTTACTCTACTTAATCACGATGGACCAGTTTGTCATCAGCCAGCCGGGGTTGTTCTGGCTGGTGATCTTCCTCGGCTCGCTGGGGTTGGCGGCGTCCACCACCATCATTGCCGCTATCATCGCCAAGGCGAGTTCGAAGGGAACGTTGTTTCCCGTTCTCTCGTTTCCGATTTTACTTCCGCTGCTCATGGCCGGCATCGACGCCACGAAACTGGCCGTGGAGGACAACGTCTGGGATGCAGCATGGCCGAACCTCCAGATCCTGGGCGCCTACATCGTCGTGGTCATCACGGCGTCTTACATGTTGTTTGATTATGTCTGGAAAGACTAAATGAAAAGCACATCATCGTGGTGGAAATACCTGCTTCTCGTGTGGATCGCGGTATGGAGCGCGGTCGGTATTATTCTTCCCATTGCCGGGAACCTGGCCGATCTGGCCTATCTCAAGCAAGTGAACGCTCCCGGAGAAATCCGGATCAAGGTCGATATCGATCACAGCCAGCCCGCGGAGTTCGACCGGGAGGAGGGCATGTTCGTTTTCCAGGGCACGGACGCCGGGGGCAGGAAAGCGACGTTTTACATCCCTTCCAAGCCCGAGGGATTCGACCGGGCAACGTCCCTGCTGGTGGAAGCCCGTTACGACGAGGAGCGCCACGGCGTGCGCGTGTGCCAGGTGGTGGACGTGGACCCCGGCTTGACCTTGCCCTATATTCCGGGGCTGGAGGAGCGGGCGCGAATCATCTTTTTCCACGTCCCCATGGCCTGGATGACCGTCATCGCGTTCCTGGTCTCCATGTGGTATGGCATCGCGTACCTGCGCAAACACGATCTCGAGGATGACATGAAATCGGCCAACGCCGCCGGCCTGGGATTGCTGTTCTGCCTGCTGGCAACGATAACAGGCTCGATCTGGGCGAAGTTCAACTGGGGATCGTTCTGGAACTGGGACCCGCGGGAGACCTCGATTTTCGTGCTCCTGCTCATTTATGGAGCTTTCTTCGCTCTCCGGTCGGCGATCGAAGTGGAGGAAAAGCGCGCGCGCCTCTCGGCCGTGTACACCATCCTCGCGTTCGTGACGGTGCCGTTTTTCATTTTCATCATGCCGCGCATCCTGCCCGGCCTGCATCCCGGTTCCGCCGACGATACTTCGAGCGGCCCGGTCATGAGTGCGGGCGGGTTGAACGCGGTCATGCGGGTCATCCTGTACTCGCTCCTGGCCGGGTTCATCGCGTTGTTCGCATGGCTGATGAACATACGGAACCGCGTGTCGCGCCTGCTCGTGCGCACCGATTTTGAGGCTTGATTCGCCACGGGGGATTCGATAGATTGAATGTATGAAATTCACCTTTCTTGGATATTGCCATGTATGAATTTTTAAGCGAGAACTCGTTGTACGTGGTCATGGTGATCGTCGTGGTCATCTGGGCCGGATTCTTTTTCTACCTGTTTAGACTGGATAGGAAATTGCACAAGATTGAAGAACAACGATAAACGGAGATAGAGATGAAACCGAGGTACATTATCGGAGGAATAATCATTGTCGTATTCCTCGTCGTAGCCGGGGTCAGTCTCATGACTGAGTCCGTGCAATACGCCAACCTGGCCGAAGCCAAGCGCCTGGGCAAGATCGTCCAGGTAAAAGGCGTATGGGTCCAGGAAAAGGGAAGCGAATACGATCCCGCCAACAACACCTTCAAATTCTACATGCGGGATGACCAGGGCGAAACCACGCTGGTTACCCTGCACGGCCCCAAGCCGAACAATTTCGAAATCGCAACCAGCATCGTTGCCAAGGGCCGCTTTACGAACGACCACTTCGAGGCGACGTACGTGCTGACCAAGTGCCCGAGCAAGTACGAAGAAACGTCTGCTCCGGCGCAATCGGGCACGTGATTTCAATCCCGCACTTGTAACGAAAGGATTTACATATGTACGATTTTATAGGCACCCTCGGGCGAGCGGCGATCATTACCGGATTCATCGCCTCCGCCGTGGCCGTTTTCGCGTACCTGCGATCGTTTACCAAGCCGGATGCCCTGAGGCTCGGGCGAGGCGGGTATCACGTGATGGCCGTCAGCGTCATGGTCGCCTCGGCGGCGCTCCTGATCCTCATTGTCAAACACCAGTTCCAATTTCATTACGTCTGGTCCTACAGCTCCCGCGACCTGCCGCTCGGCTTGCTGATGTCCACCTTCTTCGCCGGGCAGGAAGGCAGTTTCCTCCTCTGGGCGCTCATGACCATATTGATCGGCGTTGTGCTCATGCCGTACACCGAGAAGCACGGCTATGAAAAAGAAGTGATGCCGATCTTTACACTCATCGGCAGTTTTCTTCTCCTGTTGACGATCACCAAGAACCCCTTCGCGCTGATCGATGCCGCCGTCATTCCCGCCGACGGCCGGGGACTGAATCCACTGCTTCAGAATTTCTGGATGCAGATTCATCCGCCGGTGCTCTTCGCCGGTTTTGCTGCCGTGTCGGTTCCCTTCGCGTGGGCGGTGGGCGCGCTGATAAAGAAGCAACACCAGGAATGGATCGACCGGGCGTTCCCCTGGGTAGTGGGCGGCTCCATGATTCTCGGTATGGGCATCATGCTGGGCGGCTACTGGGCCTATGAGACCCTCGGCTGGGGAGGCTGGTGGGGTTGGGACCCGGTGGAAAATTCTTCGCTCCTCCCCTGGATCGTATGCACGGCCCTCGTGCACTCGATGCTGGTGCAGAAACGAACGAAGGGGCTGATGATGACGAACTACGTTCTCGCCATCATAACCTTCGTCCTCGTGCTGTATTCCACGTTCCTGACGCGAAGCGGCGTGCTCGGCGATGCGTCGGTGCATTCGTTCGTTGACCCGGGCCGGTTGCCGTACACGCTCCTGGTCTTGTTCATGTTCATGTTCATCGATATCGGGCATTCGCTGTTGTTCATCCGGTTCACGAAGTGGGGTAAGAACCTCTGGGAAAAGTTCACCGGCGTCCGGCGGTATTTGCTGTTGTACCTCATCATCGTGGGTCCTTCCATCCCGGTGTTTGCCCAGATCAGCGGCGACCTGGTGCCGGTCTTCCATGACGCTCAGGCAGCGGCGGGCAGCATCGCGGGGTTTTTCCTCTTCCTGCTCGAGGTGGTCGCGCACGGCCTCAACATCCTGTCCTACCTGTGGATTCCCGCCCTGGTTTTCAAATTGGGCTTGATCGTGTACACGTTCACGGGGCGCCTGCACTCGGAAACGGAGTTCCAGAGTTTCGAAATCCTTTCGCGCGAAACCTGGCTGGGCATCGGCTCGGCGGTCTTGCTGGGCTTCTCCGTGATCGTGATTTTGGGCACCTCGCTGCCCATCATCCCGCACGTGATTATCGACGCTGTGAACAGTGTCCTGGGCATATTCAGCAGCACCGCATCTCTGGGCAATACCGTGTCGGCGGAATTTTACGACGCCCTGACCTGGCCCATCGGCGTGGTCATCGGGCTGATTACCGGGTTCACCATCCTCCTGAAGTGGCGCGCGAATACGGGGGGGGAAATCTGGAAGAAGATGCGGATGGGACTCGTGGTTTCCATCGCTATCACGGCCGTCCTGGTGGCGCTCGGTATCCGGAACTTCGCGATGATCCTGTTGACGTTTGCCGGCGTGTTTTCGATCGTGCTCAATGTGCAAATCGGAGTGAAGATCCTGCGAGGCAACCCGCGCTTTACCGGGGCGTACGTGGCACACATTGGTGTCGCCATGATGTTAATCGGGATCGTGACGTCAGGTTTTTACGGGCAGAAAATAATCCTGGAGCTTGAAAAGAACAAGCCGCAGTCGGCCTACGGGTATGATATGACCTACATCGGCTATGAGCCGTTTTACAACGGTGAACGTTTCCATTTCCTGGTTCGGCTGGAAAAGGACGGGCAGGAGGTGACCGTGCTCAAGCCCGTGATGTTCATGCATAATTATGGCGGCAGCGAATCACTCAGCCGGAACCCCGACATTGCCGAGTACATCCACAAGGATATCTACCTCGAACCCCAGGGCCTGCTGCAACCGGATCACGAGGATGAAGGCGAGAAGGCCACGCTGGCGAAGGGGGAGAGCATCCAGATCGGCGACTATGAAATCACGTTCGAGCGGTTCGACCTGAGCAACATGGACCGCGAAGCCATGATGGAAAACGGCGGAGAGATGCGGATCGGGGGAATTTTCCGGGTGAAGAAATATGGCGGCAAGGAACAGGTGCTCAAGCCGTTCGTCACCACCAGGCAGGGCGAAATGGATTACGAACCGGCTTCCGTGGAAAACGGCGACCTGGAAATCACGCTGGTTCGGATGAATGTCGATCCGGAAGATCCTTCGAAGTCGCAGGCGGAGATCCGGACGCGAAATCCGCAGGGGGGAGGCAAGCACAAGGCGGAAACGCTGATTGTGGAAGCGAGTCTCAAGCCGTTCATGAGCTTGATCTGGGGAGGCGTCACGTTTATGATGATCGGTCTTTTCATAGCCATCCTGCGGCGCGCCCACGACGCGCGGAAGACGCTGTCGCGGCAACCGGTGGACACGAGGGTCGTGCGGCCTGCGCCGGAGGCGCGGGAGAAGGAAGTGGAACCTGCGGAAAAGGAAGTTTAGTTCGCTCCGTCCTTCGACTCCCTTCGGGAGTTCGATGATTGTGGAAAGAAGGGGTCTGTAAACCGTTAAATGGCGTCGTTCAAGAAACGCCCCTCGTTGCGGGGGGCGTTTTTTATGCACAGCACGTGTCGTTCGAAGAGATGTATCGCTTTCTTCCCTGTCACAGGTTCGGAAAGACCGCATCCTTGACGCGGAACAGCTCGATCGTCTCGTCCTGGACCAGCACCCAGATGGAGTATATCCCCAGCGCCGTGCCCACGGGGAAATTCAGCAGGTGGAGCGCGGAGATGATCAGCACCAGTATGCGCGCCCATTCCTGGCGCTTGAACAACCCGATACCGCCGATCAGGCCCGG
>JAJRXL010000150.1 GCA_024276335.1 Bacteroidota bacterium | reverse complement strand
TACCGGATCCTGATCGAGAAAGACATAATGCTGCGTATTAACACTCGTACCATGTCCCGGCAGGAAGCCAATGGTTTTGAATTCCGCGCCTTCTTTCTTCCTTCTTTGTATTTCAAAACCGTAATTGTTGGTTTCCGAGACTGTGGTCCAACGCAGGACGATGCCGGTATTCGATGCTGTGGCCGAGAACGCGGCTAGCTCCACCGGTACCGGAATGCCACGGCCCTGCAGCCAGACGTAAAACGGGCTCCCCGGGTAAGGTCCTTCGAGCACAAGTGAATCGTTGCGAATACCAAGGGCTTTCGGTTTAAAGCGCAACCCTATGTAATGTGTCCCGCCGGGAGGGATGGTAAACGGGGCTCCGCCGGCAATGATGGAGAAATCGCTCGGGTTGTGCTTCATGTATGAAGCCGTGACACTCACCGAAACCGGCAGGGGATTTTGTACCGTCGCCGTGGAATCTTTATAGGAGCCAAGTTGGACGTCACCAAAATTAATATCCTGGCCCCATGCGGGCAGTGACACCAACATAAATAAACACAAGTCAAAAAAAAACAAGCAATACCGTACTCTCTTGTTCATGACCACCCTCACCTTCTAATGGACATTTTTCTCTCCTTCTTTGAAAGTAAGAAATGGCCATTCATTGTTCAACAATGGAAGAAGGACCAATTGCGTAGAATATCACGAGTGAGGATTTTTCCGGCAAGCGTTTTCCCGCGCTTCCGTTTTCGCTATCTTTTGCACTGTATGCCAGTCATTGTAGCATCTTCGCTCACCAAAATATATTCACCGAAGTCCCGTCACGCAGTCAGGGCCCTCGATGATGTTTCGCTGCAAGTTCAGCGCGGCGAGATATTCGGGCTGCTCGGACCGAACGGCTCCGGGAAAACGACTTTTATCAAGCTCTTGCTGGGTATTGCATTTCCTACATCCGGCTCAGGCACGGTGCTCGGCAAACCCCTTGGTTGCACCGAGGCGAAAGCCAGGATCGGCTACTTGCCGGAAAATCACCGTTACCCGCCTTACCTGAACGGCGAGCAGATCCTGCGGTTCTTTGGAAAGTTGACGGGATTGGAATCGCGCCTGCTCGAAGAGCGTATTGACGAAGTGCTGAAACAGGTCGGTATGGAACAATGGCGAAAGGTGAAATTCCGGAAGTACTCCAAGGGGATGATGCAGCGCATCGGCCTGGCCCAGGCCCTGCTCAATCAACCCGAGGTGATCTTTCTCGACGAACCGACGGATGGCGTCGATCCGTTGGGAAGAAAGGAAATCCGCGAGCTCATCAAACATCTTCGGGACAGGGGAACGACGGTCTTTACCAATTCGCACCTCCTTTCCGAAGTGGAGATGATCTCGGACCGGGTTGCCATCCTGCACAAGGGAAAACTCATCCGTGAAGGAACGGTATCTTCGTTGACAAAGGCAGGAGACCAATGGGAAATCACTGCTCACGGCAACGTGGATTCCGTGCGAATGGATTTACAGGCGCGAAACCTTCGTTTCCAGCTTGACAAAGAAAGAATCATCATCACCGTGCCGGATTTGCAAGAAGCCAATCACGTCAGCGATTTGCTCCGGTCCCGGGGATTGCTTATCGAAGGGATGCAGCAGAAGAAACATTCACTGGAGGATTTTTTCATCAAGGTTATACAGGACGAGAGCCGGTGAAACTCCTCGCTATCATCGAGAACACTATTCGCGAGTCCATCGCCAAGAAAACGATGATCGGGTTCTTCGCGATCTCGAACGTGATACTGATCATCATGCTGCTTATCGCGCTCTTCAGTGATTTCGACATTAATGTAAAGCTCCAGGGCCTGGAGCAGTTCTCGAATGGCGCCTCCCCCTTGGAAACGTTGGTTCGTACCATGGAGGTGATGATTGCCAACCTTTTATACATGGCCGCGATATTCCTGTCCATCTTCGCTACTGCCAGTATCATGCCGAACACGCTGGAAAAAGGCGCAATCGACCTGCTCATCTCGAAGCCGGTATCGCGTTCCACCATCTTGGCGGGGAAATTCATCGGGGGAACGCTCATCGTTTTCTTCAACGTCGCGTATTACATCCTCGGGATGTGGCTCATTATTTCCTTCCGCACCGGCTACTGGGACGGCGGTTTCCTTTTGACCGTCTTTCCGATCACGTTTGCTTTTATCGTTCTCTATGTTTTCCTGCTCTTCATCGGCGTGACCACGCGCAGCTCGGCCCTCGGGATCATTCTTGCCTATGGTTTTCTCATCATTCTTTCGCCTCTTCTCGCGAAGCGGGAGGTATTCCTCTATGCCATCAGCTCATCCGAAGCCTACCGGGGGATCGTCGATGTCTTGTACTACATTCTCCCAAAACCGGACGACATCAGTTCGATCATGAACAACGTGATCCTGCACAGTGAGATCAACTGGATGCCGGTATGGTCCAGCGCCATTTTCGCCGGCGTTTTGTACGGATTTACGCAATACATTTTCAACAGGAAGGATTTTTAACTCATGCCTTGTATGGTTTTTAGCATGGGGTATGTATCTTCAACAATGGAACACGAAAGGCTCAAGGCCTGTCCATTTCAATATCGTTTCCCCGGCCGCTTATGACGTCGCTCCCGAACCAGTTAAGCATGTTGCGCATCCTGTTAACGCCGGTGTTCTACGTGTGTCTTATTTCCCCGGACCCCGTGACCAGGCAGTGGTCCCTCGCGGTGTTCTTCCTGGCGGCTATCACCGATTGGTACGACGGACAGATCGCTCGCAGCAGCAACAGCGTTACGCGCATGGGAAAATTCCTCGATCCTCTCGCGGACAAAATATTGACGTCGTCGGCGTTTATCGCTTTCGGCTTTCTCGGCCTTGCTCCCTGGTGGATGGTCGTTGTTATCGTCTTCCGGGATCTCGGCATGACCGGGGTACGTATCTATTCCGAAATCAAGAACCTCTCTTTTAACACCTCGAAATTCGCCCAGGGCAAGACGTTCGTACAGATGACCGTTCTCTACTACATCTTGCTCGTGTACGTGCTTAAAGATGTCGGATGGATTCACCGGCACGTCGGTGATTTGATCCCGGTGCTCCTTTCACCGGGTCTCGTATATGCATTGATGCTGATCGTCACCATTCTTACCGTCCTGACCGCGATCCAGTATCTCTTCGAAAATCGCAGTGTACTCTTCCTGAAAGCCGGGGAGCAATCCCTTGAGTAACATCGCTTCCCGCGGCGAACAAGCGCGGCGAACCCCTTTCCCGCTGAAAGTACTCGGTACCGGCTTCTTTTCCGGCTACTTTCCCATCGCCTCCGGGACGTTCGGCTCCCTGATCGCCGTCTTGATATATTGGTTCATTCCCGGTATGCACACTTGGTACGTGCTCCTTGCCGTTTGTGTTCTGGCTTTTATTCCCGGCACCATCGCTGCGGAACGCCTGGAAAAAGAACACGGCTCCGATCCCTCCATCGTGGTCATCGATGAGTTCATCGGAATGTGGATCGCCGTACTCGGTCTGCCCAGGGAACTGCTTCCCGTCATCCTGGGATTCTTCGCCTTCAGGTTTTTCGACATTGCTAAGGTCCCTCCAGCCAATTATTTTGACCGAAGACGCGGCGGGCTCGGCATCATGCTCGACGATGTAGTGGCGGGCGTGTATGCCAACCTTCTCGTTCGCCTCGTGCTCTTCGTCGCAACGGAAACGAATGTTTTACCCATGTAAACGGCGGTTACCATGAAACCAATTGCTCTGGCTTTTCTCGTCACGTTTTGCCTGCTTATTGAAACGGCCGTGTCACAAAACGAAGCGCCGCTGTCGCAACGCCCGCGCGCTCCCAGGGGGATAGTCGGAGCCGGGATCGGAGCCATACCGATGTGGTTCCACGCCGGCACTTCCGAGATCAACCTGCAATTGCGATCCGCGCATCTCCCGGAATTCAGCAACAGCGGGATGTTTCTCATGGGAGGCGCGGCATACGCATACATCCTCGCTATCGACAACTTGCGCGTGGGCGCCATGCTGGAAAGCGGGAGCACGGAATCCAACCGTGTCGTCAACGAACTTTACCAATCCGTCACCTACGACGTCAACTTCATCGGCGGGACTGTCGAATATTCCATACCGTTCGGGGATTTCGTCGTTTCCCTGGGAGGATTGATCGGAGGAGGCGCAAACCAGTTCACACTGGTTCAATCGCCCAATGTGTTATTAACATGGAAGGAAATACTTGACCAGTACAAGGACATCATGACGGACAGCCAGAGTCATGTTTTTACACAATCCACCTTCGTGTATGCGCCGTGG
>JAJRXL010000149.1 GCA_024276335.1 Bacteroidota bacterium | reverse complement strand
GACGGGGCGGCCCTTGACGCGGAATATCGCGCGAATTGCTTCCTCATCGAAGGCGCTCGCACCCAGACCGTACACCGTTTCGGTGGGAAAAGCAACCAGCTTCCCCTCGCGGATGGCGGCAGATGCCAGTTGGAGGCTGGCTTCGGTTTCCGAAGGAGATCGTGCCACGAGAAGCCTCGTTTTCATGGCTTGCCTATCCCGAACCTGGTTCATCTATACACAAATCGGACCTGCCTGCTGAGCGCCCGCGACCTTTCCTTCCGGCGGAATGCACGGATTCGCGCAACACGTCATACGCCGTTCGAATCATGCGACCGATTTCATCGGTATCAATACAAACATTAGAAGTGGCATTGTCTTGCAACTGTGATCCAGTAACAGCAATCGCCCGTATCAAGAGGAGCTTTTCGAGCACCGTTTCACGCGACCATTCGTTAAAACGCGCCCGGCACGTCAACATGTTACCACCTTCGAAATACAGTTCCACGCCAAGACCGGAGGCGGCGCGCGCTAATGCTTCCCATCCGGGAAACGACCGCAAGTACATGTTCTCGAGTGTATAATGGTCGTCCTCTACACGGAGGCATACAGCTCCGCGAAACCCTTCCTTCAATGCCCTGGTGGGTAGGGGCTCGAAGTTCTCGAACAGAGCCAGGTGTGATTCGTCCTCCCCGTGTTCGAGCCGGACCTGCTGCATGACGCGCTTAACGACGCGGTAATGCGTGCCAGCCTCGTTCTCGAAAGGGTGCCACGTTCCATCCACCCGTAACCGCCTTGCAGCTTTTCCCAAACGAGCAACAGCAATTTGCTTATACTTCATGTGTGCAGCGCATACTTCATACACGGTATTACGCACGATGCCGTGTATCGCGTAAAAGAAAACCACCCTGCCTTAATCCGGGCGAGGTTGACGTTTGCGTCAATGTAATGTGTCGATTCGCGTGGGAGGTCTTCCAATGGATTCGTAATGAAACCCGGCACGTGCCATCTCGTCCAGGCTGAAGACGTTGCGTCCATCGAAGATCACCGGGGCTTTCAATCGGGCCTTGATTTCGTCAAAATCCGGTTGGCGGAACTCGTTCCATTCCGTAATAATCAACAACGCATCAGCACCGTTAAGAGGCTGGTACGGCTCTTCGGCAAAATCGATCCTGTTGCCGTAACGCAAACGGGCATTCTCAATGGCCTCGGGATCGTAGGCGGCGAGCGATGCCCCTGCTTCGAGCAGTTGATCGCATACCTTGAATGCCGGGGCCTCGCGCACGTCGTCGGTATTGGGCTTGAAGGCAAGTCCCCAAAGGGCGAAACGTCGTCCCTTTACATTTCCCTTAAAATACCGCAGGATCTTTTCAAAGAACATCCTGGGCTGATCGGCGTTGATGTCTTCCACCGCCTTCACGAGGCGCAACGGATGCCCTGCTTCCTCGGCGGCTTTCTGCAACGCCTTGACATCCTTGGGGAAACAGCTCCCCCCGTAGCCAACCCCTGCGAACAAGAACCGTTTTCCAATACGAGAATCCGTCCCTATCCCCCTGCGCACGTTGTCAATATCCGCTCCGAGAATCTCGCACAAGTTTGCCAGGTCGTTCATGAATGAAATGCGCATTGCCAGGAAACTGTTGGCGGCGTACTTCGTGATTTCCGCGCTCCGTTCATCCATCACGATGATAGGATTTCCCGATCTCACGAACGGCTTGTACAGGGCTACCATGATATCGATCGCCTTCTGCGACGAAGAGCCGATAACGACGCGATCAGGACGGAGACTGTCTTCAACCGCGAATCCCTCACGCAAAAATTCCGGGTTGCTGACCACATCGAACTCGCCGGAATAGTGCTTCGCGATTGCCTCGCGCACTCTTTCTGAAGTGCCGATAGGAACGGTGCTTTTGTCCACAATGATTTTATACGGTTGCGGCTGATGACGGCCGAGAATCTCCCCGATATTCGAGGCGACATTAAGAACGTAGCCCAGGTCGGCGGAACCATCCTCGTTGGGCGGCGTCGGCAAGCAAAGGAAAATGATATCCGAAGCCAACACCGCTTCTTCCAGGTTGTCGGTAAACCGGAGTCGATGCTCTTTGAAATTCCGAAGGTAAATCTCAAAGAGCCCCGGCTCGTAAATTGGTATTTCCTTGTTCCGGAGTTTTTCCAGTTTTGTCTTGTCGTTGTCGACGCAAATAACAGTATTTCCATTTTCCGCGAAACAGGTCCCGGACACGAGCCCGACGTACCCAGTTCCGATCACAGCAATCTTGTAAGGCATACAGTCGTGATTCCGTTGTACGAGTTATTGATAGATCAAAAGGATCGCCATCATCGGCCTCTTTCTTTCTCAGCCATGCGCCGTTTCACTTCCTCGGCTACGAAATGGAACAGGATCGCGTGAATGGCTTCGGTGGCGCACATATCCGGAAGCTCGGCATGGACATTGATGTCGGCCAGGGAATG
>JAJRXL010000148.1 GCA_024276335.1 Bacteroidota bacterium | reverse complement strand
TTCGCCGTAACGAAGAACCCCATCGAGTATGAAACGCTGGACGGCAAACCGGTGCGCCTGTTGTTCTTGCTCGTGGGAAAGGACAGCCTGGTGGGACCGCACATCAAACTCTTAAGTAGAATATCACGACTAATGAGCAAGCCGGAGTTTCGCGAACGCTTGTTGAATGCGAAAAACGAACAGGAGATCCTGAAAGCATTCAGGGAAGAGGAACTGAATTACCTCGAAGTGTAATTCGTCCGTGAACAAGACCGGCATCAGGCACTTCTGCATTACTTCTGAATTACCATTCCATGGCATTTAAATCCGTAAAAGGAACTCGGGACATTCTTCCGGGGGATTCTGAACGCTGGCAATTTGTCGAGCATTCCATTCGACAGGCCATGCACCGGTTCAATTACCATGAAATACGAACGCCGGTCTTTGAGGAAACAGCCCTATTTGCCCGGGGTATCGGTGAGGACACTGATATCGTGGGAAAGGAAATGTACACGTTCCTCGACAAGGGAAAGACGAGCCTGACACTGCGACCGGAGATGACCGCCCCGGTCGTTCGAAGCTATTTACAGCACAACTTGCAACACCAGTCGCCGTTGCAGAAGCTCTATTATATTGCTCCCATGTTTCGCCAGGAGCGCCCCCAGGCGGGAAGGTTGCGACAGTTTCATCAATTCGGGATGGAAGCCATCGGGCTCGATTCTCCCCGCCTGGATGCAGAGGTTATAGCTCTCGCCGTGCAAATCTACACCGCGTTGGACATTTCCTTTTCTCTGAAAATCAACTCCGTGGGTGATCCCGGATGCCGACCGGCGTACCGGAAAGAACTTCAGGCATTTCTTGTCTCCGCCTTCGATGATCTCTCAGCGGATTCGCAACGGAGAATGGAAACAAATCCGCTCCGGGTTCTCGATTCAAAGGATCCCGGAGACCGGGAAGTGACGAAGGCTGCCCCCTCCATCCTGGATTTTCTTTGCGAACCGTGCAGGACGCATTTTAATGACGTGCTCCAGCTTCTTGATGATATTGGTGTCGAATACACGGTCGACCCGCGCCTGGTACGAGGCCTCGATTATTACACGAAAACGGCGTTCGAATTTATTTCAGCCGACCTTGGTGCACAGGATGCCCTGGGTGGAGGTGGGAGATACGATAATCTCGCGGAGCAACTGGGCGGCAAGCCCACTCCTGCCGTGGGATTCGCCGCAGGTATCGAGCGTCTCCTCATCGTCATGGAACAAAACGGGTTTGAATTTCCCGAATCCGGGATCGACGTTTTTCTTGTGGCCCTTGACGACAAGAGCAGGCAATGGGCTTTCAGGGAATTGTATTCGCTCCGTTCGGCAGGCTTGGCCGTGGATATCGACTACGCCGGACGAAGCATCAAAGCACAGATGCGCGAGGCAAATCGTCAACGTGCGCGATTTGTCGTTATAATCGGCGAGGAGGAACTGGCAACAGAAACAGCTTCGGTCAAAAACATGCAAGTTGGGGAACAACATAAGGTTAACTTTGACGACCTACAGCGCTTTCTCGTTGACAATATCCCTCTAGCTCCGTAATTTCTCTGTTTTTTATTAACGAAGTTCGATAAAGGGTCGTGTTTCCCCGCATCGATAAAGGAAATATAGAATATCGCTTGTCGATAGAAAGGGCATTCAACGTTGAGCATCAACGTAACTGCGTGCGTTTCAGATTTGAGACGGTCGAGGAATTTCACCATTTCAGGTACGAGATTTCCATCGATGCGGAACGCAACGGCAGCGCTTTGCTTTTTTATTTGCGCGGTTTGAAACCGAGGAAGCTCGGAATGCCCGGCACGGGCACAGCTTTGCGGTTGCTCGATTTCTTTGATCTTGTCGGACAATACGATATTGAAGTCTATAAACAAAACGGTGAGAAGAATTGTTGCCGGGTGAACGTAACACCCAGGCGGATCGCTGTTATCAATGAAGTATCGGGCAAGGATTTATTCATGGACGTATCAGTAACCGAGGAAGATCATGTATCCTGAACTGCTCAAGATCGGCCCTGTTACCATCTACAGTTATGGTCTGATGGTTGGACTTGCCTTTCTCACGGGGAATTTGCTGCTGACGTCCGAGTTGAAGCGCACCGGACGCGACCCGGCGCTTTCCTCATCGATTACCATGTTAGCGTTGATAGGCGGGATCGTCGGGGCGAAGGCATTGTATCTCCTTGAAAACTGGAACTATTTCATACAAGATCCCATAGGTATGGCCTTCTCCAGTGGCGGATTGACCTTTTTTGGCGGATTCGTTCTAGCAATCGTACTGGTTCTAGTTTATTTGCGAAAAAAAGGTATTGCATTTCTCACCATGGCCGATATTACGGCGCCTATCCTTGCGCTCGGCTATGGCATTGCCCGTATAGGCTGCCAACTGGCTGGCGACGGTGACTATGGGTTCCCCACGACACTTCCCTGGGGAACGAACTTCGCGAATGGAACAGTGCCGCCTTCGCAAGCATTCAAGAACTTTCCCGAAATTCTCCAGCAGTTTCCGGGTGGAATCGTTCCCGATTCAACATTGTGCCATCCGACACCAGTTTACGAATTCATTGCCGGTGTGCTGATTTTCTGGTTTTTATGGCATCGGAGAAAATCGCTACATAAGCTTGGGGAACAATTCGGCCTTTTCCTGGTTCTTCACGGATTGGCCCGGTTCATGGTAGAATTTATTCGCTTGAATCCACGGCTTCTTTTCGGTCTTACGGAGGCGCAGTTGGTTTCCATCGGTTTTCTCGCCTGGGGCTTGTATCTTATCTTTCGCCCCCGGCAAAAGGTCTTGGAAACAGCAAAGGCCGCTAAACATAGGAAATAATGAATTATATCAAGGTAATGACACAAACGTACAGACCGCGACGAGGTATCCTGTGGCTGCTGCTCAGCAATGCCATTGGAATACTAGCTTTTTGCCATCTTGCTCTTGCGACCCCTACATCTCCATCGTACGTTCCTGGTACGCAGCAAGAATTCCATTTCCCCTCCATCGTCAAGGTGCAGCTCGACAACGGGCTTACCGTGGCCGTGGTTGAAAAACACACTGTACCGTTAGTGCAATGGCGCTTGGTTATCAATGCAGGGGCTCTTCAGGAAAAAGAGGGGCAAGCCGGTCTCTCGAACCTGACCAATCACATGCTTCTTGCCGGAACGAACAACAGCGACGTTTTCACGTTGTCTCAAGCCTTTGATAAAATTGGGTGTACTATCGCTCCCACACCGAATTTCGAAACATCCGGCTTCAGGGGGACAGTGTTATCCGAGAAACTGCCCGATGCACTTTCTCTTCTGGCGGACGTTGTCATGAACCCCGCCTTTCCCGAAAAGTACTTCTCGCTTTTCAGGAGGAGCTTCCTGGGGCAATACGAAGCCCAAATGAGGGACCCCGTGAACATGAGCTCCTTGCTTTTTCAAGCGAAATTATTCGGCGGCACGCATCCTTTCGGCCGCCCTTTGATCGGTGACTCTTTGAGTCTCACCTCATTACAGCTCGAAGAAGTCCGCGATTTCCACACGGTCTATTGGACGCCGAATAATGCGACACTCATCCTGGTTGGTGATATTGACGCCAAGACCGCTATCAATTTAATCAAAGACAGGTTCAGGGCGTGGCGGCAGTTCCCGTTTGCGGCGGTCGCCCAACCGGATTTTCCATCTCCGAAAAGTATCAGTATCATGCTTTTCGAAGAGTCACTCTCAAAAACATCAGAAATCAGGATGGGGAATATCAGTATATCGCGATCCTCCCCTGAATTCATTCCGACGTTGTTATTGAGCAGGATTTTAAGCGGAGACGTGACAAGCAGGTTTCAGCGCGAATTACAGGTAAAACGAAATATTCCGTCTCGTCTTGAATGTGCTTTCAGCTATCGGAAACATGGCGGTTTTTTCCTGGTCTCCGGATATTCTCGGGCGACGTCCATCGATACCGTGGTAACGGTTATTCTCGATCAAATGAAGGATATTATCAAAAATGGTGTGAGCGAGGTTGAACTCGATAAAGCAAAGGAGGAATTTCTCGAAGGATACATCCAGCGCTTCCAGACTTCCGGGCAAATTATGCAAGACGTCGAGGAGATTCTCCTTTACAATCTTTCCGACGATTATTTTGAGCGCCTCCCACGACTAATCGAACGAATAACCGCTGCCGAAGTGCAACAAGCGGCACAGGTTGCCCTTGATCCCGAAAGAATACAGATTATTATTGTGGGAAAAGTGGAGAAGGCCGCAAAGCGATTGGTGAAAATATTTGGAAAGAGGGTGAAGGTCTTCAGAAAAGTCGAACAGAAGTAAAATGCGACGAAACACGTGTTATTCGTCAGGTTCCATGGGGATAGTTGCGACCTTGTAAATACAGAAGGCAAGTATTGAGATAATGATACCCCATGCCGTGAGCATGAAAACCCAACTCAGTGTCGTCATATCGTGTTCTCGGAGTTCATAACTGTTCTTGACTGTTCAATATACAGTTTTTTTCAACAGAACAAAGTCGGAACTGGATAAAAGCCGGGGAATAATGATGGGGGTGGGGGAGAGAGGACGAAGCTCCTCATAAAACAACGAGTTCCGTGTCATCCAGATTTTCGTCAAGTTCCACCACGATCTGCGCGGTCGGTGTGGTATAGATCATCTCTTTCGGATCAAGCGGATTGAAGCCGAAAACCGCCTCATCTTCTTTGAAAATGACGAGAAGCCACTGAAAAGCGTTTGGCGACATCGCGATTTTTTCCGGGCTGCGGCCGGTTCGATGCTGATAATCGTCTATTGCTTCCTGTAATTCAAAAATCAAGTCAAATGCCGGTAACATTTCCATTCTCCTTCTACTCTGAAAATATTGCAACAATCATCGTGCCTATCGCGTCGTTTCGTGAAAAAAGGCCAGAATGTTTAATTAATACCCCGAATTCCATAAAATGTTTCAAAGACAATTGCAACCTTTTCACGGATCGAGCTTTTATGAGCAATATTTACAAATCAGATTTACCGTATTGCATTCAAACATCACGTACCACGGCATCATGCAAATCGCCCATTAAAATAATTATAATGAGCGTTTTGCACGAAAACACGAGGGACCGAATGTTCCTACTTGCTGTAAATCATTCGATGCAGAAGGATCTTTCCTGAAAGTTTCAAACGCGCGATGTAAACGCCGCGAGGAAGAGAACCGGGGTTGAAACGAACGGTATAGGTTCCCCGCGGGCGAGAGCCATTGACCAAAACCCGTACGAGCCTACCCAGAGCGTCGAAAACTTCGAGACGAACCTCGTCCCTCCGTGGCACGTAATACTGCAACATCGTGGAGTTAGAGAACGGGTTTGGGTAGTTTGAAGACAGCCATGGCTGCGAAACAACGGGAGGATCATTGACGGCCAATGTTTTATCGATGCGGAAGGGCCCGGCCATGACTGTCGAATCGTGATTGAAACCATCCGTAAATTCCAATTTTACCAGGTAAGTGCTGCGGTTATCGAGCTCGTCAATCTTCATTGGAAAGGATGTTTCCGTCGTTCGATAGGCAAGCATTCTCCACGTGGCGCCATTGTTGTCGGAGAAATAAAGGTCATACCAGATATTATCGCCGTCCGGATCGTTGCCGGTCCATGTAATGTGGAAATCGCTGTTACCCTGGGTAATACCTGGTTTCGGGTAAGTGATCTGAACAATGGGCTTGTTGCTCGTCATGGTACGGGTCACGATTTCCTTTCCGTTCTTTTCCACGGTGATGGATTTAGCGGACACGGGAAAAGGCATAACGAAAGCAAAGTGCTCTTTCAGATACGTAGGCGCCGATTCTCCCGATTCATCAAGACCAAGCACCGAATAACTCGGTTGATAATAGAACCGGCCGATTTCTGTTCCGTCAGTTGCCTTGGCGATAAAAACGTATTCGCTCTGGCTCGACATCGATGGCGATCTCTTTGCATTCGGTAAGATGGTGAAAGGATCGAGCTCAAGGGATCCCGTATCCCAGTCCGCTATTCCACTTATCAGAATGGACCGCCCTGCGCCGCTTTTGGACAATCCGCCGGAACCGGTGAATGATTTCTGATCCGCCAGGAGTTTCTCGTAATCTTTCTGGTCTATCCAGTAATACCGGTTTGAACGTAATGAACCGTTCGACATGAAACAATAAATATCCTGTGTCTGGTTCCACGAATTTATCGTTCCGAAACTCTTCATCGCGTAAGACTTGGCGTCGACACCGTCGTAAACTTGTACGCCGATAAAGAACAAGTGGTACTCCTCGGCGTCACCAAAATCAGCCCGATGTAAACCGAATGTATGACCAAGTTCATGAGCGGCTGTTTTGAAATGATGGGGCAAAGCGATGAACATATCCTGGATCCCGCTGTATGTCAAACCCACGGAGGCGCGGTGGGAAAAGGACTCCCTGTTAAATCTCTTGCTCGAGAACCAATCGATATTGGGGACGAGGACGATGCGATCTTGCAGGGGATATTTTGTTCGGAGAAAGGTATAAGCATTCACGATGTATTCCTGCCATTCCTCTTCCGTCAGGGAATCCTTGGTCAGCACGGGAGGGAGGTCAAAGCTTTTTTCCACCTTGGTGATTTTCAACTGGTCGTCCGCCATGGGATAAACATTCCGAATAAAGTCCGCTGCGCTGTCCGCCCAGGAATTGAATTTCGACGTCCACTTGGGGCTGAATTCATCAAACGTTTGGAAGAGAATTGACATTTGACGCTCGCTATCATTCCCCCAATGTGTTTCGACGACCTCCACGGGGATGGACATGGTATTGTTATCCTCGTTCGATTCGACCACGGCGCCGGTCCCCCCTCCCACCGGAGGATCGACAATAATACTGAGATCGTATTTGCCGGGGACCACGCTCGTATCGGGAACAAAAAGATATACGATCGCCGGAATCCCGTCCGGCAGGCTAATCGTGTCCCGGGGGGAAATGAAATTGAAATCTCTATCGATGTTCTTCTTGTCAAATTTGTAGAACTGACGTACTGTATCGCCGTTGACGGCAACCGCTACCCCGAAGGCATTGATGATCTCCCGGTCTGTGCCGATTTGGACTTTGACCGCCAGGGGTTTCCCCGCAACGAGTTCGGTGGTTTGCTGTACCTGGATGACCTGGGCTTTACTCACTGTCAAGTCGGGTAAAGTTGATTGTGTGATGCTTATCAGTTCATGGAAAGCAATACACTGGTTGGCACTGATGTCCACCACGGCAGCCAAGGCATTACTGTGCCGCGCGGGCACAGTGAACGAAAATGTGATGTCGCCGTTGTTATCCGTCGTTAGGGTTCCGCCTGCAACTTGTTCGCCCGATACCACTACTTTCCAGACCACCTGGCGTCCCACTGCGGGCATATTCGTGACGACTTCGATCATATGGCCGCGGTAGGTGACTTTGTCGTGTCCGTCCGCGGCGATGGTGTTTTTGTCCTTCGTCAACGTCATCCAGTAGCTGGGTGACGGGTAGGGGGCGCGAAGAAACGGCGTCAGGAAGAGACGCTGCGATTTCATGAAAGATGGAGGCCCACATTCATCCCCCCAGTAGTTAAAGCGAGCGTCAACGGAATCCGCGTCGGTATTTCGGATATAGGTCTCCCCCCCGGTTTTCTCGAATCGATTGTAATTGATATACATGGAATCCACGCGATGCTTGTCGAACCTTGCCGAAGCAGCAGAAATAATAACGTTGGAATTTCGCTGAAAGACATTCGCGGAAACCGTGGACTGGGGCGCCATGCCCACCGTGGATTCACGGTCGATAATACAATTTTCCACTCGCGTGGGAACATCGTTTGGCGCCAACTGGAGTGAGGCGTTGGAGTCGATCCGGCTATTGATGACCTTCGTTGCCGAGACCAGAGAGTTCGCGACGATTTCGCAGCTATCGAACACGGCCACCCCCGAGATATCGGCTGAATTTGTTATACGGCAATTCCGGAACTCGAATTTATTGTTGTCATGCACGAGATACACCGGGATCGTATAGCCGCTGAAGGGATCATCCGACCAATCGAAAGTGCAGTCCCGGAACAGCACTTTCTTATTGGTATGAATGAGGATACCGCGTTGCGGTGCGCCCTTTGAAAAGAATTTCGTATTTCGGTTGGGGCCGAAATCACCAAAGACATTGAAATCCACCAGTTTAATGTTCCCTCCCAAGCATTGTACCTTGGCACCGCTTTTTACCAGGACATAGGGGCGTGGCACTTTGAACCAATCCACAGTGACAGAGTCCGACGGCGGAGTGTTAATGGTAAGAGTCCCCTGCCAAACGACGACGCTGTCAAACAACACCGTTTGTTGATCCCACGTTTCGTCGAGGAAGAGATGTCCTTGTACTTGCCCGGTTTCGAGAAGCGCAAGGGTCGTAACTTGGTTGGTGCCGTCGGTACGAAAACGACGCAGGGTGTAATAATATTGCTGTCCTTTTACCAATCCTTTATCGGCGAAGGGGACGACAACGTCTGGACCCCCGATCGGTGATTCGGCAATTTGGACTCCGTCGCGCTCGATGACCTGACGGGTAATAGTGTTGTCGCGAACGTGCCCCAGGTGTATATGAACGGTGTTGTTGCCGATATAGAGGATACCAGGATTGTCAAACACCTGGCTAAAGGCAATAAATGACGATAAAAACAGGGTACATGACAACAAGAAAGTAGCAATCTTGGTCATAATCTTTCTCCAAAGTAGATTTTCAAACGTGCTTTTTCTGAAATGGCGGGGTATCGAGAGCGTTACTTTTCATACTCCACTGTATGCGGCAGGTCTCAATATCGAACCTATGCCACGGGTTCCAACCGAATTGAATCTACACAGTTTACAATGGATTTGCAAGCCATCTATTTCGAATAAAAAGGGGATGGGATTATCTGTTTCCCGTGTGAGAATTGTTGTGTTTCATCCCGGTTTTCTTCACTTTTCATTGATAAATAGAGCCTTCCTCCTCCTTGCCGAGATCGACGGGGGAGGGGGGGGATGTGTCGAGCTCCATGTTACGTAATCGCTTGCCAGGAATTGTAACTCCATGTTCGGATACCCACGACATCATTTCGCCGAAGTCGAATCCACAAACCTGACAGCCAGGGAACTGGCTGCGCACGGAGCACGGCACGGCACCCTGGTCTCCACCGATTACCAGATCGGGGGCAAAGGCAGAGCGGGGCGAAAATGGCATGCCCAGCGTGGAAAGAACTTACTTCTTTCCTACATCATCGAGGCGGGCAGGCCGCCCGAACAATGCTCGCTTCTTCCACTCCTTGTCAGCCTGGCCGTCGCCGATATGATAGAAACGGCTACAGGATTGGTGGCGCAGTTGAAATGGCCGAATGATATCTGGATCGTGAGCAAGAAAATCGGAGGAGTGTTGCTCGAGACCATGTACTCAGACGCATTCCGGATCGTTTGTGGTGTTGGTCTGAACGTGAACCAGGAGGTGTTCGAAGGCGAGTACAGAACGCCTCCAACATCTTTAAAACTCCAAACCGGTCGTGAATACGACCGGGAATACTTGATCGAATGCTTGAATCGCTGCTTGACAAAATGGTTTCGTGCGTGGAGGCAAGGAGAAGATCGAAGTATCTGCGAGCAATGGAAAAAGAGAACTTTCCTGTTAGGTAAGTTCGTCTATGTTGAAACGGGTGACACGAGATCAAGAGTGAAAGTCGTGGACGTCGAGAGCAGTGGTGCGCTGGTCATTGTAACGGACGAGGGAGAACGCGAAACCGTGTTTGCGGGTGATATTACTCTTATGAATGAAGCAGGATAAAACATGATTTACCTGGATAACGCGGCGACGACGAAGGTTTCCCCCGACGTTGTTGAAGCCATGCTGCCCATTTTTTCTTCCACCTTTGGGAATCCATCCTCGATTCACAAGTATGGCAGGGAGGCGAGACATGCCCTGGAGGAAGCACGGAAACAGGTTGCAATCGTGTGGCAGGCTGACCCTTCCGGTATCATTTTCACCTCCGGCGGCACCGAGGGCGATAACATTGCAATCAAAGGTTCGGTCCTGCATTGGTTGAACAAAGGGAAAAATCACCTGGTAATCAGCAAGGCGGAACACCCGGCAGTTTTGAGAACCGCGGAATATCTCGCTGATGCGGGCATTCACGTGACGCGTCTCGATGTGGATCGCTACGGCCAAGTCGATCCCGACGCCGTGAAGAAAGCCCTGTCTCCGCGTACTGCGCTTGTAGCCATTATGCATGTCAACAACGAGACCGGAGCCGTGAACGACGTTGTCGCCATCGCTGAAATATGCCGCGACCACGACGTGGATTTCCACACCGATGCTACACAGGGATTTGGTAAGATCCCGTTGGCCGTTTGTCATACGCGGGTGAATTTCGCCGTGGCATCGGCCCATAAACTCCACGGCCCCAAAGGGATCGGCGCTTTGTTTGTTGCGCGTGACACGGGCATGGAACCATTATTTCATGGCGGGCACCAGGAACAGGGAAGGCGGGGAGGCACGGAAAATGTTGCGCTGGCGGTAGGTTTTGCCCGTGCGGCTGTCAACGCCATGTCTGAACGAGAGGAACGGATGGAACGGTTCGGCCGGTTCAGGTCGGCGTTGCTGGAAGGGCTGCTGGGCGAGTTCCCTGGTTTGCAGATAAATTCTCCTGAAAACGGGAGCCCGGCAATTGTCAATGTCAGTTTCCCTCACGGCCGTTATCCTCTCGATGGCGAGGCGCTTATTATGAATCTCGATCTTGAAGGACTGGCCGTATCCAGCGGATCCGCGTGCGCTTCGGGAAGCGTCAAACCCTCACACGTCCTGCTGGCTGCCGGTGTCGACGAGGCGACCGCCTTGGCCTCGTTACGGTTTTCTTTCGGAAAAGATACAACTATGGAAGAGATACGCGAGGCCGTGGAAATCACGGTACGCGTGGTCAAGAGATTGCATTCACGGCGCTGACACGGGCACACTCGCGTATGGCAATTCCGTATCGTAACCCCCGGTCGCTTGCGACAACAGACCCGACATTCCGGTGGACCATGAACGTCAGCAGAATAAGAACTCCACCGGTGATTACGTCAGCGCGATCAGGTTCGACGGCCAATAATTTCTTGATATCCCGGACGGGACTCCTGGCAAAGTGATGAAACATCTCTTCGACGAATTGTCGCGAAAGCACGTGTCCGGTGACCTGATCGGGAACGTAGGTACGCATGTTACAGTCAAGGGCGGCTAATGTTGTTATGGTTCCGGCAACTCCTACGACCGTGGTCTCCCTCGGATCGATGCTCGGAAGCCGCTCCAACTCCTGAAGGACAAACGCCCTTGCTTTCGCCAGCTCTTGTGGAGCTGGTGGATCGTGGTGAAAAAACCGCTCCGTGACCCGGACGGCGCCTGCGTTAACGCTGGCATGGCGCTGAAGCGACTCGCGCGTTCCGATTGCAAGTTCCGTGCTTCCTCCACCGATGTCGAGTACGGCGCATAACCCTTCCGCCCTAATAGAAGATATCCCCCCGGCAAACGTCCATCGGGCCTCTTCTTCGCCGCTCAGCACTTCCAGTTTCATACCGGTTTGCGATTTCACGCTCGCGATAAACTCGTCCCTGTTGGCGACATCACGCAAGGCGCTCGTCCCTGTGATAAACATCCGGTCACACTTGAACCGTTTCATGGTATTCCAGAAATCAACTACCGTTTGCAGGCAAGTACGAAAAGTCTGCTCCTCGATTCGCCGACGCGCATCGACTCCGCGCCCCAGACGTGTTACGCGATATGCATGTCCGATCCCTGTTACCGTGTCATCACGACATTCGGCGACAAGCAAAAGAATGGTGTTTGTACCAATATCGATTACTCCAACGCGCATCAATGCCTCCATGCCAAAAGGGAAACCCATTCTTCTTCCCGGCGGGATTGAATATCCTCCATTCCTTCGCGCATCATCATTTGACGAATCAATTCCTTGTCGTCATCGAGAATTCCGGAAAGTATCAGGGCTCCTCCTGCATTGAGGCGAGCAACCAGCAATTGTATTATACGCATGATTTCGTTGCGGTTAATGTTTGCGACTACAATATCAAACGTTTCGATCATACCAGCGATGTCTCTATCCTGGATTTCAATAGCACTGCCGAGTTTATTGCGTGCAATGTTTTCCCTTGCATTAGCGATGGCCCAGGAGTCGACATCCAGTCCCAGGGCCCTTGCTGCTCCCAGTTTCGCTGCCAGGAGGCAAAGGACACCGGTACCGGTGCCGACATCGAGGATGGTGCATCCAGGCGAGACTGCTTCCTCGAGAAAGGTGGCGCACAACCGGGTTGTTGGATGATGCCCCGTTCCAAACGCCATCTTGGGGTCGATGACAATCACGTGTTGGCCGGGGGGTGGTTGCAGATCGATCCAACTCGGAGCGACAATAGCGTGTTCGCTTATCCTGACCGGTTGGACGCTCGCTTCCCATACTGCGTTCCAGTCCCGTTCCATTACTTCTTCCACGTCAATCGCAAGCTTACGGGTAACAGCGCGAATTGCCTCTCTGATACTTTCGCTGTGCCTGCTCCAATCCCTGGTGTTAAACCAGCACGTCCAGCTTTCATCCTCTACTTATATACCGGTGGGGGTATAGCGCGCGAGAATTGCCTGGAGGATTTCCGCATATTCGTCGTTGGGAAATCGTAAAGCAATATATGTGCGTTTCTGATCGGGTTCCATTGTGTTGGTTACGGGTTTGCGCTATTGGGTTTGCACGTGTCTCGTGCAGACGTAATGGATAATAGTACGATTTATTGATATGCCGGAAAACCTCTTGCCCCTGCAACCGGCTTTGTATCCGCCCGTATCAGTTGCAAATTTAACCGGTTCCAACTAAGGAGGAACACCATGGAGCGTAAAACAAGAAAAATATTTGTCCTTACCGCATGGATTGGGATGATAGTGTTTTTTGTCATTGTCGTTTTATTGTACTCACGGGCATTATCCGTCGATAACGAACAGAATAGAGGTTGGTTCGCATTCGATGTCCACGACCTGGTATTGAACAAATTCGTTTCCAAGCAAAGCGTCCACGCGGACACGACGCTTGCTTTTAAGGCAGGACAGAGTGTATCGGTTGCGGTGGAAGGGTTGGACGTCCGAATCCGGTCGTGGGATTCTGCCCTGGCAAAAATTGAATGGTCTTATAAAGGCAGTAAGGAAATTATTGCGGATTACCGTTTTCGTGTCTCCAGAGAGGATGACGTGATTAAAATAATCGGAGCAAAGGAGAACTCGGGGTGGTTGAAATGGGGGGGATTCAGTGGCGGGGTAACGATTACGCTTCCGGACACTGCCGACATCGACGTGGAAGCGGTCGGCGGCGACATCAGAATCAAGGAAATGAGGGGAACGATACAATTGCAATCAATCGGCGGAGATATTAGCGGATCAAGGATATCAGGCAGGTTCGATGCCGGGACCTCCGGAGGGGATATATCGATAAAATACGCTGACGTTAGTACTCTTAAATTGAATACGTCCGGTGGAGATATTTCCGTTTCCGTGATCAGCGAATCGCCAACGATTACCGCGCGTTCGCTTGGAGGAGACATCAGATTATACCTGGACAAAGACGTAAAAGCCGACATTGACGCCGCGACTACTGGCGGCGAAGTTCGCTGTTATTACAAGAATGAGCTTGATGGAACGGTGAAGGAATCCGTAATCAAGGGTAAATTAAATGGAGGCGGCAACAGGATTCACCTGCGTACCTCAGGTGGTGACATCCTCATTGCGTCTAAGTAGTGTCTTCAGAACGCTTTCTCGATTCCAACGACCCAACGGAATTTCCCACGTTTCTCTCCATAACGAGGCAAATTTACCCAGAACGGAATCTCCAGGCGCAGGTTGTACCGCCCGGCACCTGCCGGGAAAGGAAGGGGCCAGAGAATTCCAACCCCGAGATCGTGATAAAATGCATGGGGGAAAAAGGCCCATCGCTTGTCCACGATTAACCCGGAAGTAAGAGAAGAGAAATAGAACGGCGCCGACTCGATGTTCCCGAAGTCGTAAAATCCGTACGGAGTCACGTTGAAGTACTTTCTGAATACTTTCGTGGTTGGTGTTAGTATTTTCCAGATCATGGGAACGTAAAGCTCAAAATTCAAGGCGAAAATCCGGCTGCCGGAAACATCCTGGTTGCTATAGCCCCGCAGGTTTCCCCCGCCCGGCATTCGAATGTGTCCTTCCCTCTTCAACGCCACGGGAAGCGTTCCCGGCGAGGCATAGAAAAAGTGTTCAAACTCTTGCATGGGGTTCCCCCCGGCCAGTCGATACGCTTCCTGCGGTGGCAAGCGATCGTTGGAATAGCCATAGTACAAGCGGGTGTTCAAAGTCGCGCCCAGGGGAAGGGGGAATTTATTATTTGTTTCAAACGTCAGGCGACCGAACGAATAATCGCTGTGCAGGAAATTTGTCGAAAGGGTCAGTGTCGAGCTAGTCTCGAACCAATGTAAACGGTCGGACCAGTTCAGAACGAGGTTGATCGTTGAGACAGTCTGGCGTTCTTTCATCCAGTTGTAACGCGCGAAAAGGATGTACGTGGAATCCCGCAATTCATAGGATTGAAAGAAAAGCCGGGCGCTGAAAAAGGGAGGGAACTGTAATCGTCGCGACCAGCGGGTGTCGAGACCGATACGCACCAGCTCCCGGCCTTCGTAACTTTTGTATTCACCGAAGAAGCCGGACAGGGAAGTGGGAAAAGACAGAGGCAATCTGAAACCCAACATGAAGTCGATTGCGCCGGTTCGTGTACCTGCCAGGGAACTGGCGTAAATGCGGTACTTTGGCTGATGCAGGCTCATGAGATAACCACCTTCGAGAGCGATCCCGAGGGCAATGCCATCGACGTTGTTGAAACGGAGGTCGGGGCGATACCGGACAAGGTATGTATCGAGAGGATCGAACTGAACGCCCATATAATTATCGGGTTCCCATTTTATCTTGGGCAGAAAGCCGCTGGTATTATCAAGACGATCGACATCGGCAAGCCGCAGTGAGGGATCGATCTCGACGGAAATGGGTTCGGCTGGCAATTCGATTTCCGCGGTGTACGTACGGTTCACGTCGTCCCATCCCGGCCACATCGGCAAAATATCAAGCCCTTCTTCAACCTTGATGAAATTATCGACGGGGATGAGGTACTTTAACTTTGTACTATCCGCAAGGGTTACAACGATATCAAGAGGCATGATCATGTCGCCGTAACGATACAGCGCAATCTTGCACCGGATCTTCCTGCCGGCCTCGGTCAACACCCACTGTGTACGGACACTGGTAATACCATAATCGCATTGTTTTCTTGAATTCAACCACTCGTCGAAAAACCACGAAAGGTCGCGCCCGCTGGATTCCTCGATCGCTTTTACAAAATCCTCGGGATAGGGATGCTTGAATTTCCATTTGGCAAAATAGTGTTGCATGGCCCGGAGAAACTCGACGTCCCCAAGGAGGTATTGGAGATTGAACAGCATGACGTAGGGCTTATCGTATGCCGAATTCCGATATGCCACGGGCTCGGAGGATTCATTCGACGGTGTATTGATGCTTTCATCATACCCACTACGGATGACATCGAGATACCTGCGATACCTGGGGCTCCGCCAGTCATCATCGGGGTAAAATGTTTCTTCATACCAGTTCGACCGGTGGGTTATCGTTTTGCCGACGAGGCGTTCCATGGCCCACGTGGTCAGGAAACTCGTGAATCCTTCGTCGAGCCAGGCGCATTGCGTCTCGTTGTTCCCGACCATCCCGTAAAACCAGTTGTGACCGACTTCATGCGCCAGTAATCCCTTGTATCCGGGAGACTCTCCGCCGTCCATCGTTAGCATGGGATATTCCATGCCCTGGTCAACATCGGAAACGATCATGCTCGGATAGGCGTAACGCCCGATGTCCTTCGAATACAGCTCAATGACGGCACGCGTGAATTCCGCCGCATCCTGCCAACGAGACGCTTTCCATTCTCGCGCGTACGACCAAATATCCACGTCCTCCCACCGGGCATGCCCGATGCGAAATGTCGGGTCCGCGATCCAGGCAAAATCATGGACGTTCTCGGCATGGTATATCCAAGTCTTAAGACGCGTTGAAGGAGGGATGATTACGGACGGCCGCTCACCGTATGGCTTCTCGGCGAAATTCCGGATATCCAGCTTCCGCCGAAGTGCACGGGGCAGAACCTCTTCGCGGTTGACCAGCACTCCCGTTGCTCCAACGATGTAGTGCTCCGGAAGTGTGATGGAAACATCAAAGGTTCCGAATTCCCCGTAAAACTCGTATCCGATATGTTGATCCGGATGCCAACCGTACCGGTCATAGACGCCAATCTTAGGATACCATTGGGCTACATCAAACTGCATGTTGCCCCATTGATCTTGAGAGTATTGCAGGCGATGGCGAATACTGCTGAACTTGGTTTTGAACGTCATGTGTAAAACGACAGAATCACCGGGCAGAAGTGTATCGGCCAACTGAACCCAACCGATCGTATCATCGACGCGGATGCGTAACGTGTTCCGCTCTTCATCGAAAATATCTTCAATTTCCGTATAGCCCTGTTCTTCCGGTGCAAGACCGGCAATACTGTAATTGCCACGTGTACGATACACCTTATCCATGTTGCTGCCCGGCTGGTAGGCATTCTGGTAAAGATGGAACATCAACCTGCCGAGTTGATCGGGAGAATTGTTTACGTACACCAGACGCATCCGTCCGAAAATGATTTTTTGCTTGGTATCGAGGCTGCACGTAATGGTGGTATGAACTCGCTGCTGCCAGTATTTCCACCCTGTGGCAGGTAGCTTAACGAAGGGAAAAAGAGAAAAGAGGACCAATAAGAAAACCGAGTTTCTCCAAGCGCCTGAGTCGTTATGCAGATCTCGCAGCTTCAACCGTGGTAATATACGGGTGTTTCGGATGGATGAAAAAGCGCTTGAACAAGAAAGGGCTGTCCTGAACTGCTGGGCTCATTCTTGACGATAAACCGATCAAGACGTGCCCGGGTTCGGGACAACCCTTTTGTAACAGCAATGTGCGGCGGACTATTTCATTAACACCATCGTTTTCGTGATGGTGTTCGATCCATCAGTGAGCGTGTAGTAATACACCCCACTCGGCAGCGTTGAAGCGTTGATGAAGATATCGTACGTTCCGGCATCGCGGAACCCCTTGACGGGTTGAAGAACAACCGTTCCCAGGCTGTTAAATATCTTCAACGAAACGAATGAACGCTGTGGAATACTGAAGCGGATGTTCGTGCTGGGGTTGAACGGATTCGGAAAATTCTGCTCCAGGGCGAAAGTTCCCGGTGTCCCTTCTTCCTCATCCACGGACAGGAGCGGATCGACGTCCAATATTTCAAAATCATCAACGGCTGCTTCGACCAGGGACTGGGGGTCGTAGTCACTGGCGATAAACCGGAGCATGACTTTATCGGTGGGATCGATGATATCCTTGACCACCACGACCTGTGCAGTCCACTTAGCGCTGGTAATCTTGGTGTTTTCGACCTCCTTCCAGGTTATTCCCCCGTCGCTTGAGATTTTGACGACCCAGTAATCCTGGTTGGGGCTTGCGCCCGCATTGTTCGTGTACCAGCGCCAGTACCGAATAACCGGCCTGGAATACGACGTGAGATCGTAACTGGCCGTTTGAAGAGTCGTCGCACCCTCGTCCACGTCGTTTTCCCCGAGCCCGGTACCTTGGGGCGCATTGCCGGTTACCCAACATTTTTGGCCGTCAAGACCCGGCGTGTGATCCGTGTTCGGTTGGACCCATTTTCCATCGGAACCTTTTGTGCCTACGGGTACAGCCCTGACCCATCGTCCCGTCTGTGCCTCGTCATCACGGTCGGGATTGCGTTTCCAACCATTCGGTTGTTCTTGGGGATCGAAAACCATCTGCTTGAAACCAACCAGGAACAAGAAGGTCTCTTCGGGAGCCTTGGCGGGGAGCCTGCTGATCGTGCCGTAGTTATCCTTTGCCTCGATGTAATAGCGAACAATGGAACCAGCGAGAAAGCCGGGAAACTCTCCATCAAAACGCGTTGCGTTCGAGAACGGGAGCTGTTTACGATACCAGTTCTTTCCGTTATCGAGCGTCCAAACAACTTCGAGTTCGGATACTTTCAAAGCGTTAGGCCTAATGGAATACCCCGCGCGCGCGCTTCCTGAAACCTTGATCGGTGCGGCAACAATATCCTGGTCCCTCAGAGGATTGTGCGAAATAAGAATACCCGAGCCGGGAATTCCATGCCGTGTGAATGCCGGGATGATCCCGTCGGAATGCGGAGTGCCATTTGTCAGATCGCCGTCGTCGTCATCGGCGACGAGAAATTCAATGAAATAGTCTGCAAATGCTTCTCCCGTATTCGTTGCATCCGGAGTTCCGTATTTCACAAAATGGGCGAGGCGTCGGGTGACTTCAAGACCGATATTCTCCCTTGTATCCCAAACAGCTCCGGTGAGGATCATGCCATCATTATGGATTTGTCCGGCGAGGTCGAAAGGGTACACGAGGTTATTCTTGCTGTCTCTGATAATGCCGAAGTTCGGCGGCGAAGATGGCTTCATGAAACCAAGACCGATCCGGTGGTCATCGGTTACCATGTTGGAGGCAATGTCGGCCGTAGCTTCACTTAAAGCGCCATTGCGCAGTCCCTGGCGCCCACGCGCCCGATAGACGAACGTGTTTATCGCGTGACCGTACTCGTGGTAAATCACGTCTGCTATTTCACCGGTGTTGCCACATCGAGCGGACTCCTTGAAGAAGTTCAGTCGCTTGCCATTCCAGCTTGCATTACATTCCTGGTTGATGTTCACCAACGCAGGTATCTGCTTATCGAGGTCTTTTGTAACCGCCGATGGATCTAACGTACGATAGACGTTTCGAATTTTGGTCACGTGATAGGCGACCATTCGTTCCGCGCCGAGAGAATTGTTGATATCCCAGTTTATGTTGACCTCGTTTCCTGCCGTCGCTGTCACTGTGATGGAAGCATTTCCACCGCCAGCCAACGAATCGGCACGCAGAGCGCGCACGTATGGTCCCGCGAGTTCCGTCTTTACCTGAACCGATGTTTTTTCACCGACATCCACGCTGAACCTTCCATCGGCGTCTGTGATCGCAATTTTTCCGTCAACCCAGACATACATCTCCGGCATGGGAACGTTCTCGGCGGGGGTGATATAGGATGATTTGAATATGTCAGCGGTAATACGTCCGGAAACCGTATTACTGACTCGCTTGGGAGAATCGGGTGCAGTGAAATATCGAACGAGATTATACCGCCATAAAATGCGACCGTCATGGGCGTCAACGTAGGTATTCCAGGAATGATCGGGATCAGTTGTCACGACAAAATTGTACACCAATCGATACTGGTTGAACTGCTCGTATTCCAAGGGCAGGATATATAACTTGCCGCCGGTCACGGTCATTTTTGCGGGATCACCCGTCAACCCCGCCTTGGCAAATTCCCTTGCTGCTTGATCACCAAGTGATGGAGTCACTGAAACGGCGAGACCGGGATGGTAGTCGCTGCCAAACATAAAGACCCGTCCATCCGCTGTTGCTCGCGCAACAGTATAGGAATTCAATACTTCGATGCCTTTATACATTTGCGTCCAGGAATAGTACCATTTACCAAGAACACGCTCTGCCTGAAGAAGGCGCAAATCCGCCGGATCGAGATTCAGGACTTCCGCGAGATAATCGATGATTTTTTCGCTGGCAAACTGGGCGTTGGCACTCGAAATGGAACTCAGGCCCGGTATTTGAACTCCCTTGCCCCAGGCCCGGTGTGGATTATTTGTAACGGAATTGAACGTTGCGATCCAACCAGCATTTTGTCGCGAGAACAAGGCCCACCCTCTGCCAGCCTTGGACAGTACCGACGGTGGTGTTGGATTAAGCGAATAAACCCTGTTTGCGTCGGGTAGTTTCACCTCGGGCGAAGTTTCGCCACCGGCTATTCCCGCCGAAAAAGGCAAAAGCACGAACAAAACGAAGAGCAATATGCGTTTCATATCCTGGATCCTCTATGCTGATGTGATGTGGTATCTTTCTTTGCTGCTGGAAATATGATAATTATTCTTGGCTTGAAAACAAAACGTTCCAAGCATGTTTCCACGGATAGGCACTATGGGAACGAGACGATCACTGCCACGGGGTTATTTTCCCGTGAGATTGTTTTCGTCCAGTTCGATGTTTTCCCAACACCAACACGCGACAGCGTGCCCTTCGCCTGCATTCGTCAAAGGTGGAGGTTGAACGAAGCAGACTTCGACGGCATACGGACAACGCGTACAAAAATGACAACCGACCGGATAATCCAACGGATTTGGTACGTTGCCGGGGATTGTAACAAGCGAGCTTTTCGATGTATTCAACTTGGGAATGGATTTTAAAAGCGCAAACGTGTATGGATGAAGAGGATGGGCAAAGATGGTATCAATAGTGCCGTGCTCGACAATCTTGGCCGCGTACATGACTGCGACTTCATCGGCCACTTCAGCGATAATGCCGAGGTTGTGCGTAATCATCAATAATCCCATGTTGAAATGTTGTTGAAGTTTCCGGAATAATTCCAGGATTTGAGCCTGTACTGTGACATCAAGCGCTGTTGTCGGTTCATCGGCGATGAGCAGCTTGGGATTACAAATCAATCCCATTGCAATAAGAATCCGCTGCCGCATTCCACCGGAGAGCTGGTGAGGGTATTGAAAGTATCGTTCTGCCGGCGTGGGGATACCAACCAGTTTCATCATCTCCAGGACCCGCTGCATCGCTTCTTGGTTGGAAATCTTTTCATGCGTGAAAAGCACCTCCGCTATCTGGTCGCCCACGGGAAAGACCGGGTTCAGGGATGTCATGGGTTCCTGAAATACCATGGCAATCTCCTTTCCGCGAATGTTCTGCATTTCCTTCGCCGACAATTTCAACAGGTCCCGTCCCTCAAACAATACCGCGCCGGAGCTTATACGACCCGGCGGAGAAGGTATTAACCTCATGATGGAAAGAGCGGTGACCGTCTTGCCGCACCCGGACTCTCCAACGATACCAAGGGTTTTTCCCCGTTCGAGGTAAAAGGACACGTCATCAACAACTGCGGTTTCCTTATCCCCATATCGAAATACCGTGGTAAGATGGCGTACATCCAAAAGAAGGGATGAAGATGTTCGGGATGTCACGATAGAGCTTGCGAGTAGAGTTGTATGTGGATGTTCATCCGTGGATACATATAGGAAAAAAACATTTTCCCACACAACATCCAAAGTGGACTTGTCGTTGCAGCCGGGAAAATCGCTCCTGTTTGGTTTATCTTGTTGAGGGTGGTAAATTTTCACACCATTTTTAACGTCGTACATTGACATATCATGACTGAGTATCCAAAAAAAGATTTATCCTACCGGGAAAACGAAGATTTTCAGAAAAACGCGGTTCGAAAACTCAAAGCTCTCAAAAAGCAAATAACCTTTGGTGGTGGAGAGAAGGCGATCGAGAAACATCGTGCCCGCGGAAAGATGACCGCGCGAGAACGGATCAAGGCGCTTCTCGATCCGAAAACACCCTTTCTGGAAATAGGCTTGTACACGGCTCACGGCATGTACGAAGAATTTGGGGGAGCGCCTTCCGCTGGCACCGTATTCGGCATTGGAAAAATTCATGCCCGCGATGTTGTTATCGTCGCCAACGACGCCACGGTAAAAGCAGGCGCCTGGTTTCCCCTCACCTGCAAAAAGAATCTCCGCGCTCAGGAGATATCGATGGAAAATCGCCTGCCGATCGTATATCTCGTGGATTCAGCGGGGGTGTTTCTTCCCTTGCAAAACGAGGTGTTTCCTGACAAGGAACACTTCGGGCGCATTTTTCGCAACAATGCCGTCATGTCGTCGCTGGGTATCCCGCAGATTGCCGCAATCATGGGCCCCTGTGTCGCCGGTGGAGCTTATCTGCCGATTATGAGCGACGAGGCGATGATCGTGGAAGGGACGGGAAGCGTGTTTCTCGCCGGCGCCCACCTGGTCAAGGCAGCCATCGGTGAAGTAATCGATAACGAAGAATTGGGGGGGGCACGCGTCCATAACCAAATCAGCGGGGTCGTGGACTACCGAATGCCGGATGATAAAACCACGCTCGCTACGATTCGGGATATCATTGCCAAGCTCGGTGAAGCCGGCAAAGCGTGTTTCAACCGTATTGATGCTGTTGCGCCGGCGTATAAGCCCCGTGATATTTATGGCCTGATTCCGAAAGACCGGACCAAGCCTTATGACGTCCGCGACATATTGAAATGTATCGTTGATGACAACGAACTCGTTGAATACAAGGCGGAGTACGGCCAAACGGTACTTACGGCGTATGCACGCATTAATGGGTGGGCGGTTGGCATCGTGGCGAACCAAAGGCTGATCGTCAAGAACGGGAGAGGAGAGATGCAGATCGGCGGTGTCATATACAGCGACAGCGCGGACAAGGCTGCACGTTTCATCCTGAACTGTAATCAGAAAAAGATTCCTCTCATTTTTCTACAGGACGTCACGGGCTTCATGGTGGGTAGCCGGGCCGAGCATGGCGGCATCATCAAAGACGGGGCAAAGATGGTCAATGCCGTCGCCAATAGCACTGTGCCAAAGATCACCATCATCACCGGCAATAGCTTTGGTGCCGGCAATTACGCCATGTGTGGAAAAGCGTATGACCCGCGCTTTATCTTCTCCTGGCCCACCTCGCAAATCGCTGTCATGGGAGGTTCCCAGGCAAGCAATACGCTTCTCAGCATACGGCTCGGCCAACTGAAAAAGCAGGGGAAAAAGATCACCGATCAAGCAAGGCAACATCTCCTCGATACAATTCAGAAACAATACGAAAACCAGATGGACCCCTTGTACGCGGCCGCGCGCCTCTGGGTTGACGGGATCATTGATCCGGCGGAAACGCGGGACGTGATTTCCCATTGCCTGGAAATCGTGAACAATAACCCTGATATTCCGAGGTTCAATCCGGGAGTTATCCAGACTTGAACATGAATCCCTGGCCATGGATCGGGTTTGTGGTATTGGCCGTTTTACCGGCGTCCGGCTGTACGCTCCTACCGCTTTGCCTTGGCCACGAACACCGGTTCGTCATTCCGCGGGAAATTGAACAAATCCATCAACTGCGAAGTTACATTGCTTCCGATTCTTTCGCGCCCGATTCTCTTCGTGTTTCCCAGCGGGCACGAGTTGACTCCATTTTCTTTGCAGCGCTTCGCATTGCTGAAGGAAGTACGCTGCGTGCGCTGCGAATAGCGGCATTCGCGACCATTCCGTATTACACCTTTCCCGCAGTAGTTCCTTTCGTGCGCTGGGTGATTTGGATCCCGGTAACCACGGAAAGCCGGGAAGAGTACGAAAAACGCTTGCAGAACCTCCCGACAGGATTCATGTCGGATTCCAGCCCCGGAAAGGATCGGGACAAATTGCCCCATTTCTTCGGCTCGGCGTTCATCACGTGCGTTACGCGCAATCCGTTATACGCAGAAATGACAGGGAGGATCATTGAGTTGTTGGAGTTGGCCTTCAAGCTCGAAGGATCGATGGACCCCAGGGATATTAAGGTCAACACCATGGGAGCTGAATTCGGCACGGCGTTGATGCGGGGACGGAAAATTTCTCCCTCCCGTTTTCTTCAGTAATCGCATGTCTGGTCAAGGAGATAACCATGCATCCTCATAGCGTTCTGGTTGTTGATGACGAACAGAGTGTTCGTGACTCGTTACGGATGATCCTGGAATACGAAGGATACCGGGTTACGACGAGAGAAAACGGGCCCACCGCTCTTCAGTGGTTGGAAGAACATACCCCCGATGCAGTCCTGCTCGACATCAAAATGCCGGGCATGGACGGAATGGAAGTCCTGGAAAACATCACCAGGAAGAAACCGGAAATCCCTGTAATCATTCTCACCGGGCACGGCACAATTGAAGGCGCCGTGGAAGCGGTCAAGACAGGGGCGTACGACTTCCTTTCCAAGCCGCCGGACCGGGAAAAAATCCTGATCGTTTTGCGCAACGCTATCGAACAGAACGCCCTCAAGCGGGAAAACAAGGAGATGCGGGCGCGCATCGAGGGTGAGGAGGATATCATTGGAGAGTCGGAAGGCATTCACACGGTTCTCGAAACGATCGCGCGGGTGGCGCCGACCGATGTTCGTGTTCTCATCACCGGCGAAAACGGAACCGGTAAGGAACTGGTGGCAAAGGCAATCCACCGGAAAAGCGCCCGCTCCGACAAACCACTGGTCGAAGTCAACTGCGCGGCAATCCCGTCCGAGCTTATCGAGTCGGAATTGTTCGGCCATGAAAAGGGAGCGTTTACCGGGGCCACCTCGAAAAGGATCGGAAAATTCGAACAAGCGGATGGCGGCACGATCTTTCTCGATGAGGTTGGAGACATGAGCCTCCAGGCACAGGCGAAGGTGCTGCGCGTCTTGCAGGAAGGCAAGTTCGAAAGGGTCGGCGGCAGTGAATTGATCAAGGTCGATGTTCGGGTCATCGCTGCCACCAACAAAAACCTGCCGGAGGAAATCAAGGTAGGCAGGTTCCGGGAAGACCTTTACCACAGGTTGAATGTTATTCCCTTGAACGTGCCGCCACTGCGCGAACGCCGGGAGGACGTCCCGCTTCTCGTGAATTATTTTCTCGACAAGGTCATCCGCCGAAATAATTTTCCACAGCGGACTTTTTCCACGGGGGCGATGGAGTTGCTTCGTTCGCTCGACTGGCCGGGGAATGTGCGCGAGCTGCGCAACGCCGTCGAACGCCTGGTGATCATGAGCCAGGGGCCGGAAATCACCGCGGACGATGTCCAGCAGTTCGTTCTCGGCCGAACCGATGTATTCAAGGAACTCCTGACAATGAACGCCACGTGGCAGGAGTTCAAGGAACGCATGGAAAAATCATTCCTGCAATACCACCTGGAGCGGCGCCAGTGGAACATTACCCGGACGGCCGAAGACCTCGCCATCCAACGAAGTCATCTTTATACGAAACTGAAAAAGTACGGGTTGACTAAGGATGGATCAGAATGATGCGCGACTCGTGTCGGCTTGCAATTGTGTTTCCACGTTCCGAGCGACGCGGGCCAGGAGCTCGTTCCATGCGCTGGGATGTGCTTCGTACCAACGAATCGTTGAATCCACCAGGGACTTCACCACGCCGTGATGCGCGTAAATAGAATCGAGATGAATCTCAACACTATCGTTCCTCACTCTTGACATTTCTGATGCCACGAGGACATCGGCGTAAATGGATGCAAATCGATCCGGTGGGAGCGGAGGGGGAGCTTCTTCGGTCGAGCAACCAGCGCCGAGAGCGATGAAAAGGGATAGGATTAATATACGGCATGCCCGGAGGGCCGACGCCGTGCTCCTGGGAGTAACGCTGATCTGGGGAGGGACGTTTTCCATTGTGCATGGAGCGCTGGAGAATATTTCCCCCTTATTATTCATTGGTGTACGGTTCATGGTTGGCTGCCTCGTTTTTCTACCGTTTACCATTCGGTCGCTCCGTAAAGTTACAAGAAAAACCCTGTTTTCAGGTATCATTCTCGGTATGCTCCTGGGGACCGGTTTCGTTTTACAAACTATCGGCCTCGATATCACGACAGCATCGAAATCCGCGTTCATTACAGGAACACTGGTTGTCCTCACACCTATCTTCCAGATGATCATCGAGAAGCGCATTCCCGTGACCGGCAATATCATCGGGGTCTTCATTGTCGCGGCCGGCCTGTACCTCTTGACGATGCCGGAGGGCTCGTCTTTGAATCTCGGTGATTGGTTGACATTCGGATGCGCAATCGCCTTTGCCGTGTACGTGGTTGTTCTCGATCTTTTTACGTCATCGCGGTTCGAGCCGGCGCTTGTCTTCATACAGATGTGCGTGACAGCATTGATAGGATTGGGCGGTGCGGTTTTCCTCGAGACTTCACGTTTAGAACCTGACATGTCGCTCCTCTGGGCGCTGCTGTACACAGGCGTACTGGCCACAACTGTCACAACGTACCTGCAAACCCGATACCAAAGGGAAACGACACCGACACGGGCCGCCATCATTTTTTCTTTCGAACCGGTGTTTGCCGCAATCATTGCAGTGTTTCTCTTCCATGAACACCTGCCGTTCCTTTCCTACGTCGGAGGAGGGGTGATCGTCATCGGCCTGCTTGTTTCAGAACTCTGGACCTCGGTGCTGAAGCCGGGAACCCAACTCCCGGAAAACTAAACGATGTCCGTCACGGCGACGAAAGAGAAGCCCGGCACTTTCATACCAGGAACGCGCATGGGGAAGAGGGAATTGCGCGGTGAGACGCGTTCGCTGAAGGAAAGCGCTTCCACCTGTTCGAGAACGTAAACGGGCGTCTCGCTGAAGTAGAAATTTTTTACTGCTGAAACGATTTTTCCATCCTCGACCAGCCAGGCTCCATCCCGTGTCATCCCGGTCAGGAGGCAGTTCCGTGGATCGGAAAGACGCACGCGGTCGAACGACGAAACCAGGATCGCCTTTTTCGTCTTGGCAATGATTTCCTTGATGTCAAACGTCCAGCCGTCCATCAAAATGTTGGTGGGTGGTGCCACGGGCGACTGCCCCTGCTTCAGTCCAAAAACACGGGGAACCGCGACTTTATTGATAACTCCGTTCTTGATCCAGGTTTCCCGTTTGACCGGCAGTCCGTCCAGCGAGAAGGAGAGGGCCGGCAGGGAGTCATTATGAGGGTCAGAGTACACCGTGATAAAATCCTTGAAGAGCCTCTCGCCAATAAACGACGAGCCATCCATCTTGCGTAAAAAACTCTGCTTGTTTTGGATCGCTTCCGCGTTGAATTGCTGGATGAGTGGAAAGAGCAATGAAGCTGCGGCAGCCGGCTCGAGAATAACGTCATGGCGCCCGGGATCATAGCGCCGCGGTTCTCCGCCCATGAGACACCGGTCCACGGCCTTCATTGCAACATCGGAAGGCGAGACTGTTGCCACGCTGTAATCCCAGAACTCGTTCCAGCCGGACTTTCGGCCGTCCGGCGCTATCATGCGAACACGGATGTAAACCGCGCTTGCCGGCTGGGCGACGTCAAACCCGCTCGAGGAAAGAACCGCCGTAACTCCGTCGCTGGTTTTTACTACACCGGAGGCGACGGTACCGGCATTCCTGCCCACGCGCAATATTTTCTCCACGGCTTCCAGGCGCCACTTCTGGCTGATCGATTCATCACTTTGCTGAAAGAGCTTTGTGTCCTTGATCTCCACGTTTCCCGGGAATGGAATGATTGTATCACTGTCAGGCAATGAGAGCGTGTTGTCCAGGGCAATGCGCATTGCCCGTTTCAACCCGGTATCTGAAAAATCGGTGGTGGAGTATCCGCCGTACTTCCGCCCCGATCGAATAGAAATATTCAAAACGGCCGATGAGGTCCTGAAAGACGTCGAGATTTCCTCGCGGACAAATCGCACGATCGTCTCATTCATTTCCTGGTAGGTCAACAGGACGTCGTCGCCCTGTGCGAAATGCATCGCCTTTCTCAGCAGGTCACGAATTCTACCGGTATTTGTTTTCATGACTTCCGCTCCAGGTTACGAACCGGGACCTTTACGAACACGGCTGCAGGACATTGCACCGTATTGGGAAGCGCTTGCGCACCGTCTCCCACCGTTTTCCGCATCGAGCCTCCGGCATGACTCGTCTCGGCGTTCCCTACTGAAATGCAAGATGCCCAGAAATCTGCGACCCGTTGCGTATATGAAAATCCTCGCAGGGGTTTGGTGATTTTCCCGTGTTCGATGAGGTAGCCGATCTCGCCACTGGCCTCGAAGGAAGAGCGGTCGTGATGATGGCGTATGCTTGCAGTGCCTTGGACGAAAATGCCTTTGTCGATTCCTGATATCATGCGCTCAATCGTGTTCTCCCCTGGTCCCGCCTCCAGGACGAGGTTGGAGAGTGTGGGAATGGGTGCGTTTCTCCAGCCCTCGGCACGGAACGGATAAATCGGTGACTCGGGAACTGCGTGAATTGCGGGTTTCGGAAGTCCCGCCGTTTTCCCGTTCTCGATGAAGGTGTGGGGCTTAATCTTTCGCCCAAGGTCGTCAACGCTCCCCGGGGCAAGGCCCATAGAGAAAGTGGGTTCCGAACGCAGTGTGATGACCTTGGATAGCACGGGCGAACCGCCTTTGGACTTCGAGGTTTGGAACATGGAAGGTTGGGAAAATTCCGTTAATGAATACAGCGCCTGCGGTGAAAGATGATATCCCAGCGTTTCGTCAACGATCTTCCACAGGTGCGCGCCAGCAAACACCAGGTCGTATCGTGCCGTGTCAGGAGCTTTCGCGACGAGAAGTTCTTCCAAATCCTTTGCCGCGTCATTCACGAGGCGCGAGAGATCGAGCGATTGAATGTATTCGAAGCCTGCGCGTACCGGGCTCGTATCCGAACGCCTGTTCATGATGGCCCTGGTCTTTTGTCGGTCTATCGCCGACACGGCGAAATTGGGATATACCATCCAACGTGTATCGGTGAAATCCAACCCGTTGGTGTTGACGATCCTAACGATTTCCCGTTGAAGGAAAAGATTGGAAACCACGAATTCAACCTTTTTATGTTCACGGGCCAGTCCGTTGATTTTCAGCAGGAGCGCTTTCTTGGCGTCCCATTCTTTCGCAATGGGGTCTTCCCCGACCGGTCGTTGTCGGATACGTCCGCTCGCCAGGTTGGAGATCAGCGGAATCGCACGAATAGGAAACGATTCGTTGGCCCTGGCCATGGCCATGGCGATATCCACGGCCGTTTCGTCGTCAAGGTCTGAGGATTCCGTCAGTCCATAATACCCGATGCCTTTTCCGGTCGAAACAAGAATATGGTATCCACTGTCGCGATACGATACGTGTGATGTAATGGAATCGTTTTGTGCCTGCAAGCTTTCAAATTCTTTTACGACCTTGCGTACCACGGCATATTCCGCACCGGCCTTGCGCGCTGCCTCGAGCAACCGTTCTTCGCGAAACCTCGATGGCTGATTTGGAAACACCCTTCCGGGGAGGAGGCTTCCTGTCGAGATCCCCGC
>JAJRXL010000147.1 GCA_024276335.1 Bacteroidota bacterium | reverse complement strand
TCGTCGCGTAATGGCCCGGAATGCGAAACGCGTGGGGCATCCGGAAGCCGCCCGTAATCTTGCCAGGCGAATCCTACAACTTGCGCGTCACAAAGGAAATCCGGCATAGCCATGGAACCGACAGAAGAAAAAATTTTCCATCAAAAACTGGATGTCTATTACATCACTTTGCTCGGATACCTCGTGATTGGAGCCATCTACATCTTGATCCGCGGTAATTTCATCGGCGAGACGTTTTCCGTGGTGGTACACGATCCAGTGGTGTACCTCTTCGGCATTTTCATTGGCTACGCGGCGTTGTTGCTTCTCATCAACGTGTTCCGCGACCGGAGAATTATCATTACTCCCCGGCGCCTGATCTTCCGCGACCGGTTCCGTGAAAAAGTGATTTTTATCGATCACATCGAGAAAATCGTGTTCCGACGCGAGCGGCGTTTCCAGTACGAAAAACAGTACGCCATGGTAAAGCTCAAGTTGGCCGACCGCCGTCGCTGGATTCGTATTCGTATCGCGTGGTATGAGCGGGAAAACGAGCTCTTTGAAGCGCTTAAAGAACTAAAGGAAAAACTGAACAAGTAGCAATTTATGTTTCCCTGGATTCGCACCATACACTTCGTCGGAATCGGCGGTATCGGAATGAGCGGTATCGCGGAGTTGCTCATAAACCAGGGCTTTCGCGTTACGGGGTCAGACCTTGCCGCTTCTGATACCACCGCGCACCTTCAGTCGCTCGGTGCGAACGTCTATGTGGGGCACGCGCCGGAACACGTAGAGCATGCCGATATTGTAGTGTATTCCTCCGCGGTGTCGACGGATAATCCTGAGGTCCGGGCGGCAATGAAACGCAACATCCCGGTTATCAAACGGGCGGAAATGCTTGCCGAGGTCATGCGCCTGAAATACGGAATCGGGGTTGCAGGTACGCATGGAAAAACCACGACGACTTCGCTTATCGGCGTGGCGCTCATCGCGGGCGGCCTGGATCCAACCGTCTTGGTCGGCGGCAAACTCCACGAGCTTGGCGGATCAAATGCCCACCTGGGGAAAGGAGAGTTCGCGGTCGTGGAAGCGGATGAGTACGACCGGACGTTTCTGCAGTTGACGCCAACCATCGCGGTGTTAACGACGCTGGAAGAAGAGCACCTTGACATCTATCGCGATCTCGCCGACATCCAGGACGCGTTCGTTCAGTTCGCCAACAAGGTTCCGTTTTATGGTTTTGTTGTCCTTTGTTCGGACGAGGAACACCTTCGGAACCTACGTCCCCGATTCAATCGCAAAATCGTTACCTACGGCTCATCCCCTGGCGCCGATTACTATTTCTCCGATCCGACGTACACCCACCTCGTCTCGGAGGTTATGGTGCATGCACACGGTCAGTCGCTGGGAACAGTGCGCCTCCGGCTGCCGGGAGAACACAACGTGAAGAACGCTTTGGCCGCGATTGCCGTGGGCCGCGAGCTGGGAATTGATTTCGATCGCATCAAGAGCGGTTTGGAAAATTTCGCCGGTGTTTACCGCCGATGTGAGATCATGGCGGACGTCGGTGGCATACTCGTGATAGATGATTATGCGCATCACCCCACCGAGGTGGAAAAAACGTTGCACGCAATAAAGCAGGGATGGAATCGACGTGTTGTTGCCGTGTTCCAGCCGCACACCTACACCCGGACGAGAGATTTTGCCGACCGTTTCGGACAAGCGCTACTCGGTGCGGACGTGGCGCTTGTGACGGGGATTTATCCCGCGCGGGAAAAGCCCATCGCGGGCGTGACCGGCGAGCAAATTGTTGAATCCGCACATCGCGCCGGGCATAACGACGTGCGGTATGTTGAAGACACGTCAGATGTCGTGGATGTCCTGGATCGCGTTGTGAAACCCGGAGATATCGTCATCTCCATCGGCGCCGGTGATATCTACCAGTATGTACGCAAGTTCGTTGAACGTTTGAAGGGCGCGTGTTAACGATGGTTTCTATCCAGAACATACAGGAGCTGGTTACGGGAAGCATATCCTTCAGCGAGTCGCTGAGCAAGTTCACGACGTTCCGTGTCGGTGGACCAGCGGACATCTATATCGAACCGGCGACGGAAGAAGAGATATGCAAGCTCGTCTCGTATTTCACGAAGCAGAATTTTCCGTACATCGTTCTGGGAAATGGCAGCAATGTACTTATCAGCGACGAGGGAATTCGGGGAGCCGTCATTAACCTGGAGCGATCGTTCAGCTACGTGGAAATTCATGGTGATACCGTTACTGCCGGGGCAGGCATATTGTTGTCCCGATTTGTTGAACAGTGCGTACAGCACGGCTTGCAGGGAGTAGAAATGCTGGCAGGCATTCCCGGTACACTGGGCGGGGCCCTTCTCGTGAACGCGGGCGCATACGGTTCCGAAATCTCGGATCACCTTGTCGATATCAAAGTTGTAAAAAATGGGAAGATCGCAGTTCTGCCCCGTGAGGAGGGCGAGTTTGCGTATCGTTCCTCTGCGCTTCAGAAGGTCATAATTCTGGAAGGACGCTTTCGCTTTTCCTCTGCAGATCCTGGAGTATTACGGGAGCGGCGGAAGGAATTGCTTCTGAAGCGCAATTTGTCTCAACCGACGAACATGCCGAGCGCGGGAAGCGTCTTCAAGAATCCTTCCGGCGACTTCGCGGCTCGTCTTATTGAATCCTGTGGATTGAAAGGGGTGAGAGAGGGCGGTGCCGTGGTGTCCGAAAAGCACGCCAATTTCATTGTGAACGTTGGAGGCGCCACGGCACGGGATATTCTGACCCTGGTTCGCAAAGTGCAATCTACGGTCTTCGAACAAACCGGAGTGTTCCTCCAGCCGGAGATCCAGTTCATCGGCTTCCCGGAAGAAGAAATTCGCGGAGTGGTAAACCCACCGGAATCACCGCAGGGGGTGACGCCATGAGAAGACGCGGGACGTTGATGACCCCGGCAAAGTACCGGCGAGCGGTTGCGCCGCTCTTCCTTCTCCTCGTAACCCTGTCCGCGCTCGGTGTCGTTGCCAACCGATGGAGATCATCGGTAAAGGAAATCCGTCTCGAGGTGCGGGGCGCCCAACTGGTTGACAGCGCGACGGTGGTTCGGCTCGTTCACCTGCCGGACTCTACCTGCCTGGCCGATGTGAATCTCCTGGCCGTGCAAAACGCGGTGTTAAGCAATCCCTTTATTCGTAACGCGGAAGTGTACCGCGATCCGCCATCGACGTTGGTGATCGAAATATCGGAGCGCGTCCCGGTAGCGAACATCCTCGGATCCGGAGGGAACATCTGCCCGGTGGA
>JAJRXL010000146.1 GCA_024276335.1 Bacteroidota bacterium | reverse complement strand
GCGCTCGATGCATCATCTACGATATCGCCGACGCTCTCGACATCCAGGGAACGACTCGAAAAGTCCGTTATAAACTCGATTGTGCTGAAACGGCGCTCAGGGATGAAGTCGATATCCTCACGTACTCCGCGTACGCGATGAGATCGGAGATCGAAGAACGATTCCCGGGAACCCGCGCGGTGAGACTGCCCAATGCCGTCAGCGCCTCGTTTTTTAACGGTACGAAACGAAATGGGTACAACTCTCGACCAGGTCATATCGGTTTCATCGGTATGATGAATTCGCGGTGGGTTGACACCGAACTTATTGAACAGATCATCCAAAAATTTCCCGATTGCACGGTATCGTTGATCGGTCCCGTGGAATCCCGTTTCGCGCGCCGCTATAAAAAGTACCGCAACCTGAAACTCCACGGGTTCGTCCATCATGAAGCGTTGCCACGCTATCTTTCCAGGATGGATGTCGCGATCATTCCTTTCCAGCGCAATAATATCACCCGGGTTGTGAATCCACTTAAAGTATACGAGTATTGTACGGCCGGTGTGCCCGTTGTCGCAAGTTGGACGGAAGAACTCGAACACATGCGGGATGTCGTGTACCTGGCACATAACGATGAGCAATTCCTGGAAAAAATTGGCGTTGCGCTAAAGGAAGAAAACCTCGCCCTGCGTCAAAAACGGAGAGCATTTGCGGAAAAAAACTCGTGGACAGCGCGAATAAGAACACTCTACGATGCAATCGCCGCTATGTGCCCTGATTTGCGAGCCAAAAACACCTTGTCACAAGACAGTGATTCCATTGATTGATTTCTTTCGAAACCTGTTCTACAAGTCCGGGAGCCGGATTCTGAGATTCCTGGAGGTGTCGGAGGTAAGAGCCGCCTTGCTTCGACTCCGTGAGGCTGGTCATTCCATCCATCCTTCGGTCCAAGTTGACCGGAATGTCCATCTCCGGGTGGCGCCAAACAGCCGGTTGATAATGGAAGAAGGCGTACAAATACTTCAGGATTCATGGATTATCGTCGAGGAGGGCGATCACCTTGTTCTGGGGCAAAATGTTTTTATCTCCCAGCACTGCACTCTTTCCGGCACGGTGACCGTCGGCCGAAACACCCTTATTGCCGGATTTGTTACGATCGTTGACGCGACCCACGTCTTCGACGATGCCACGATACCTATCAATCAGCAGGGAGGAAAAAAACAGCCCGTATCCATCGGCGAAGACGTATGGATCGGAACCTCCTCGGTCATATTGCGGGGAGTGAACATCGGAGATCACGCGATCATCGGGGCTAACAGCACCGTAACGAAGGACATTCCCCCCTGGGCCGTTGCCGCGGGAAGCCCTGCAAAAGTACTTCGGTATCGAGAGCGATGATTCGGGTAGTCCGAACAGATTTTTCTGACAGCACGCTGGAACGATGGTGGAAAGAAAAGTACCAGCAAGGGGCCTTGGTAACCGATACGGCTTTCCAATCGTGGAACTGGAACTACTGTTGGTGGAAGCATTTCATCGAGCCCGACCCAATGAGAGAGCTTTTGCTGCTTAAAGCGCTGGAAGGAGATAATATCGTCGCTGTGGCACCGTGGTTCATCCAGAAACGAACAGTGGGCGGGTATCGGCTTTGGAACTATGTGCTATGGATCGCCGATAGGTTGTCGGCATATCCAGACCTCGTCCTTGCAACGGGAAACGAGCAAAATGTCTGGGAGAGCTTTTTAAAGTTTTGCCTTACACAATATGGAGATATCTGGTTTATTTTCAATGATATGCACCCGCGCAGCTCAATCATAAACTTTTGTCCTGGAGGGTATGAATGTAACAAAAAGCCATCCGACACATCTTTTAGCCTTAATTTCATGAAATTTTCCGCCGGGATCGAGAGTCTTCACCCCAACCTGCGACGAGGTTTGAAAAAGGCTCTGCGGGCATACCACTCTTCTGACGGATGGGATTGGGAGATTCACGTGCCGTCTTCTTCGCAGGACCTGGAGACACTGAAAAAGCTCTGCAAGGACAGATTCGGTTCAAAATGTTTTTTCCAGGTAAATAAGAATACCGTTTTTTTTGATGATTTCTCGAAAAGGAACGAGGCGGAGACGTTCTGTTCAGTCCTTTTGAAAGAAGGAAACATCACCAGCATCGTCATGGGATTCATTCATCAGGATGTTTTTTATTACTTTTTGAGTGGAATGGACAGCGATTTCAAGGAAGGAAGACCGGGGCTTTTGAACCTGTATCTCTTGATTGAATATGCCAAGAACAACGAATACCGTGCGTTTGATTTTTTGAAAGGCGAAGAGCGATACAAGAAAGAATTCAGGGCTTCACGGGAAGAACTCTGCCAATACTTTATTATTCCAGAAAATTCCGGTATGAGAATCAAATTGTATTCGCTTGCTCAAAGAATAAAGAATATACATCAAAGGATACATTCATATCACTGTGTTTAAATTAGTTAAAAATATTACATTAAGTAATTTCTACAAACTTTCGTTTTGGAAAGGAGTTTTGCCCACGTACGCCAAGCAAGGAGTCGTCGTCTTTAGCGGAGACATCATTGCAAAGGTGATGACGTTCTCGATTTCCATTCTGTTGTTGAAGCTGATTAGCATAGAGGAAATAGGATACTACGGAGTTTTCTTGTCCATTCTTGCCGTTGTAAACCAGTTTACCGACCTGGGGCTTCACCAGGGAGTCGT
>JAJRXL010000145.1 GCA_024276335.1 Bacteroidota bacterium | reverse complement strand
GCAAACACACCGGAGAGGATGAAAGCAAACGGCAAGTCCCGTCCCGCGATTTCCGCGCCCACGCCGAAAATGGAAAAGATACTGGCCCCGATCATTGTTCCCACCGCCATCGCTACGGCTTCCCAGAGGCTGATTTTCTTGGTTTTTTTCATGCTGTTATCTCGCATCAGTACTTTAAACTCCTGGGGCCACGGACGTCTCCCCCCTATTTTCAACTCCTGGCTCCGCGGACGCTTCGTCCGCGCCTGGATTTATTCTCTTCCGCTACTTCTTTACAACCTCGACATACGCATTGCTGGACCACGGCCATTCTTCCGGGGCGTCAACCAATCCGGCTTTAACGGGATTCCGGCGGATATATTCCACCACTGCCGCAAAATGCTTTTCATCCCGAATAAACCGATCAAAGTAATCCGGCGTCCGAAACCTATCGCTTCTTTTCAGCAGCTTGTTTGCCTCGTGAGCGGTGAACGACTTCCAACTGTGAACGATACTCGAAAGCGAGTATCCCTGCTTCTGCTCAAGGAGTACATGGACATGATTGGGCATGACACACCAGGCGATGAGGCGGTAACGCTCGCCGTCGAAGCGTTTCAGGGTGTCTTGAACGAGCAATGCAACCCGCTCGTTGTGCAAGTAGCATGCGCCTCTCCCCTTGTCGATATATCGCTCGATCTTTTTTCCAAGCGCTACTGCTTCTTTCGAGTCCGGCGCTATCTTTTAGGTCCAGTATAGTTCCTTTTTCCATTGCTCGATTGTTTTAGCGGGAACGGAATCGTGCAAACGAAACGTGATAAACTGGAAAATATTCCCGGCATCGAAATGAGGAAGGTAACAGCGGGAATGCCAGCTTTTGTGAGCTGGCGTGGATATTCCATCTGCGTTGTAATCCACAGAACCAAAGAGATTCGGCTTATTTGGTATTGCGACCGGGACGGCCGCGTACCCAGTGTTGTGCTTGTTTATCGCGACCGGGAGGACTGCGTTCCCGTTATTGTTTTTGTTTAACAATACAGTAGTGACGCCCCCTTCGTTGGTTTCACTTGCGTGGCGAAGTGCGGTGAAGTGTGTGCCGTTGTTACGCAACCTTTTCAAGATATTGTTTTTGATATCTTTTTTAGGATCTCCTTATCCTCGCCGAATTTACAAATGGCTTCGCAACTGCTCTGCAACTCGGAAAAAACAATGTAACGGATATGACTGTCAGTACTTCGTATGGACGGTCTCCTTAATTGCAGCAGTACTTCCTTTTCGCGCGCATCCGGGATGACCAGGAACAACGATGGAGGATTGTACTTGAAGGAATAGCACAGGTCTTTGAGCCGCAGGATGCCTGAATAGATAGAAGTACTCTTCTCCACCTCGAAAGCGCAACTGATGACATTTGTCCCTTTTTCGAACCATACAACATCGATCAACATTATTGTTTTTCGTGTCTCATGATCCACGTTGATTTCCGGAAACTCGGGAAGGGTGATAAATGAAAAGCTTTGACCGTTGTGGCACCTCGATCTGTCGTTTGATGCACAGATCACATCGTATCCAAGCGCGTTGCCGATGGTGAGGAGATGGTACTGCATTTCGCTATGAAGCTGTTCTTCTTCCTTTTCGCTTACCACTTCCTTGTGACGCCTGGCAAGTTTCCTTTCAACACTCATCCGTTCCTGATCAGAGAGTATCGTATTCTCATTTACCTGAACAGTGCCTTCCCCGATGTCAAAGAGTAATCCGGCAAAGGCGCCAAGATCGTTGGACAACTCCGATTTCACCGCGTTATTCTTTTCCAGGATAACTTCCCTCATGCGCAGGTACTCAACCCACGAACCGAGTTTGATCTTTTCGTTGAAAAGCCGGTTGAATCCTTTCACGATTGCGGTGTTGAACGGTGGGAGAATCGTGGGATGCAGAAAATACAGGATGTTTGCTACGGCGGGACCAAGCCCCTTTATCCTGTGCTGATCCAGCAAAATTATTTCCTTGACGAGTTGCTCTTCTCTTGAACAGCGCAGGCAGTTTTCGAGGAATTGTCCGAAGGCAGTCTTGTTCTCCTCACTCTCGTAGATATCCGGTATTCGCAGCTTGGGCTTCCAATAGAAAGGATGCGCGGCACCGACAAAAACCTGCTTTTGTTCGGTGATGCACGTCAGGACGAACTCCAACGAAGAGCCCTTGAAATCATTGCCGAAACACCCGTTTTTGATGTCCTCGATCACGTCTTGCACGCCGCGTCTTATCGTGCGGAAAGCCTTCAATCGCGCCTCGTTATCCAGAAACCAGGTGTTGTAAACGGATTCCTGGTCTTGTTTATATTTTTGCACGATTGACTTTAAATAATCATTCACGATCCTTTCCCCTGTTGCATAATGGCCTTGCGATTTAGCCGTGAGACCTATCGGCGGGCGGTAATTGCAAGTTTAACGTCGGTTTTTTCCTCGATTCCGGAGAGTAACGCCTCGAGGGCCTCTCCGAAAATCAAGCTAATTACCGAACCGGCAGTGACATTATCGAACGATGACCCCAGCGCAACGCCGGAAATCGAGCCCATTCCCACAAAAACTCCGCCTCTGAATACTCGATCACTTTCTTTCTCCGTTGTTAAACTCATCTTCGGAGATTTTTTAACTGCCTCCCGCCCAGCCCTGAATCGAGTTTTTCAAGGTAAATCGGACGGATTCATCCAATAGGTTCCGGACCTAGGATGAAATGATTTTTACATGATAATGCCCTATCCGCGATTACTTTCTCCTTCTTTTCTTCTTTGTTTTCGTCACCGTCGTACTGCCGCTCTTGGTTCGTTTCGTCTTCTTCTTGCCAGCAGTAACGGTGGTTCTTCCCGTGTTCTTGTTCGTGGTCTTCTTGACGCCCACCTTGGTGGTCTTTCCCGTGTTCTCGTTCGTCCTGCTCACGCCGACGGCTTTCGTGGTCTTCTTCACACCCACCCTGGTCGTCTTTCCCGTGTTCGTATTGGTCCGCTTGACGGTTGTTTTCGTCGTGGTGGTCCTGCCGGTGCGGGTCACGGTCGTCTTTCTCACGCGCGTGGAATTGCGCGGCTTGTAGTTCACTTTCGTGACCGTTTGCACGCGACTGGTCCTGGTCACGGTAAAGGTCGTCCTGGTTGTGAACCGGACGGTGCGGGTGCGATACACGGAGACGGTGACCGGACGGTACGGTCTCCACCACGGCGGGTAGAACCCGAAATAAAACCTGGAGCGGTAGGGGCGATGATACGGGGCGTACATCCAGGTAATGAGCGGCCAGGTATGAATGTGCACGGAAACGGGAGCCACGTAGTAATCCGGGCCGTAGATAACCTCGTTGCCGCGCACCTGCATGCTGTAGGCTTCGTTGCCGGTCTTTTCGACCTCGATGGTGGCGACATCCTGGAACTCGTCCTTCCCCAGCGGCACTTGCAGGATAATCAGGCGTGCATCGTCCGCGGCCTGCTCCACGACGCGAATGTAATCAACCTCGCCGTTTCCATCGAGGTCGAGATTATTGACGCCGGTTTCCGGGTCGTTGAGCGCTTTCTCGAACTCCTCAAGGTCCTTCGCTTCCTTGAACAGTTCGCTGACCGCCTTCAGATCCAGTCCTTTGGCCGCTTCCGACGTGGGAGCCACGATAGTGACATCTTCCTGCGCGGTAAGTGGGCAATACCCAAACAGCAGTAGTGCCGCCGCCAATGTAACCGTCAATGTTTTCACTCGGCCTCCTGTTTTTTTGTGATTGAATCGTGTAGGAGCACACTCGGGCCTCCACCCAGTCGCCTTCCGGCACACGAAATGGGAAGAAGTATCCACCCCGTTTTTCCCTATGTACAACTCTCCTCCTGATTGAGCGGAAAAGTAGGCAGATT
>JAJRXL010000144.1 GCA_024276335.1 Bacteroidota bacterium | reverse complement strand
TAAACCGTCGCTGTCGCTGTCTTTCGATCCGAAGAGGTAGACCTGAAACGAAATCGTAGCCGTGCCCCAGTAATCGGGGGCTTCATCCTCGTGAATCTTGCCGCGGGTATCGATCGTGAAAAAATTTTCCAGCACCTCCCGGCCGAAACCGTCCATATAATCCCTGCCGTCCCCAAAGATGAATCGGTAAGTGAAATCAAGATTCAGCGAATACATCTCGTTGAACAGGATATCGAATCCCAGGCTCACGGGAACGATCAGATTCGTATTCGCATCGTCCGGGAGATTCGAAAAACCGCTGCCCATAACGTTGCTTGTATTCGCCGGATTGACCACATCGAATGGTTTTCCCCCCAGATTCACCTCCAGGAGAGGAACCTTTTGTCCATTTATCTCGACCGTGGTGTTTGCATCCTTGTTGACATACCGAAAATAGCCGATACCGCCGCTCAAGTATGGATTGAAATACGTTCGCGGGAACATGTTGACCAACACCCGGAATTCCGCGTAGGAAAGATCGTTCGACTTGAGCGACTCTTTCCATACAGCCGGATCATCAACCGATGTCGCTCCTTCGAAAAGCGGATCCCTGTGGAACTGCCGGAAGTAGTTTCCCTTGAATTTCTCCTTGATCCGACGATTGTACACGTATTTTCCCAGGCCACCGTCTAACTGGATGCCAATTTCCGGGATGATAATGTACTTGACATGCACCTGGCCAACACCCCCGAAATTCTGGTCGGTGAACTCGCCGAAGTACTTGGTTACTCCACCGCCGATACCCACCACCAGGGAAGACGAAGGATCCCAAGTACTGCGTGTGCGCTGGGCAGAGACGGGTTCAAAAAGAAAGCAGGTCAATACTGCCATCAACATAAAATGTATATGAAGTTTCATATTACCTCCGATCAAAAACCATGTAAATAAACCTATCCAGAATCATAATCATACGTCCTGCCGACTGCTAACGTTGTCCCAGTAAATAGACTTGGACACCAATCGTGATGGTGCCCCAGGCGTCGCTTGACTCATCCTGATGGATATTCGTACTCGGATCGACTCTTTGAAAATTCTCCAGTACTTCGCGTCCAAACCCGTCGAGATAATCGTTTCCGCGACCGAGAACGATACGATACGTGAAATCAAGATTCAGCGCCATGCGCCGGTTAACCAGGATGTCAAATCCCAGCCCGATGGGCACGACCGTCAGGTTATCGTATCCGGACCCCAGGTCGGACGCTGCCGGGCCAACGACCTTGCCCGCATTCGCGGGATCGATCACGTGGAAGAGCTTTCCGTTTGGCAGTACTTCAAGCCTGCGGGTTCCCTTTTCGCTGTCCTCGACGTCGCTGTTGGTGTATGAAAACATCCCCATTCCCACGCTCAGGTAAGGATTGAAATAGCGACGAGGAAAGAAGTTCAACACGCCACGCAATTCCACGAAAGTCATGGAGTTGGTCTTCATGGATTCTTTCCATACGGCGGGGTCGTCAAACGACGTGGCATTGTCGAAGAGCGGATCGTAATGGAACTGGCGGAAATAGTTGCCTTGGAATTTCTCCTTGTTCCTCCGATTGTATACGTAATTTCCAACGCCTGCGTCAACTTGCACGGAAACTTCCGGAATGATAAAGAACTTGGCGTAGGCCTGAAACACCGTTCCGAAGTTCTGATCGGTGAATTCGCCGAAATACTTGGTCACACCGCCGCCACCGCCAAGTACCAGGGTAAACGTCGGATCGATATATCGCGCCCGCACTCGTTGGGCCGAGACGGGGTTACTTGTTGCCATGATCAGAACCAGCAGCAAGCTTGCTGCCTGGCATGCACGAAACATTTCCTGAAAATGCGATTGTCCTGAACGAATCACCGGTCCACCTCCTGGAGCTACTCTTTCAGTTGATTGATTTGATCAACATTCACCGTGCTGAACGTCCGATAGATGTTCAACACAATGGCCAGGGCGACCGCGGCTTCCGCGGCAGCCAATAAAATGACGAATACGGCCACGACATGCCCGTGAATATCGAGCGCGCTGTACCGGCTGAAAGCAAGAAAATTCACATTAGCGGCATTCAGGATCAATTCTATTCCCATCAGCATCATGATAGCATTGCGCCTGGTGACAAGCGCCAACAATCCCAGGGAAAACAATATTGCGCTAATGACTAAGTAATGTGTGAGCGTAACGTGCATCATTCTCTTCCTATCGTTTGCGTGCCATGAAAGCGGCGGCGACAATGGCCACGAGAAGAACAACACCGCTCACCTCAAATGGCAGGAGATAATCCGTGACCAACGCCGTTCCAATCATGGAGGTCGTTCCAATGACGTCAGGACTTCCCTCCATGACCATCCACTTCGTACGTGTCAGGACAAGGAGGAGCGTGCCCAGGAATACACCGACGACGATCGTGGCGGGTATCACGCGCATCGCCCCGGACGAAATCTCGACGTTCACAACGCGATGCGTCAGCATGACTCCGAAAATCATCAAGACCAGGATGCCACCGACGTAGATCATCAACTGCGTCACGGCAAGGAAATCTGCCAGGAGAAGGACATAAAGGCCGGCGACGCCAAGAAAAGTGAACATGAGTGAAAACGCGGAATACACCAGGTTTCGTGAAAACACCACGATCATGGCTGATCCGATTGTCACAAGCGCGAAGATGTAGAAAATAATATCTGTTAATTCCATTCTCGTTGCATCCTGTGTTGAGACCTCAACTTGTACCGGTACCCGGATCGGATGTCTCGTCTCCCGGCTTCGACTCTTGATTTTCCGCCGCATCGGCATCACCCGTGGAGGTAGTTCCGGGCGCTGGCTTCGAACCCGGAGGTGTCCCTGTGCCGGGCGCCTGAACGTGCGATTGCCCTGCCTCTTCCTTCGATGGGGCCGCGGCAGCAGCCTCCGCTTCTTTTTTCGCCTTGGCCGCGGCAGCCGCTTCCGCTTTCTTTCTCGCTTTTTCGGCCTCGGCGCGCTCCGCTTCTTGCTTTGCCCTTGCGACCTCTTCCGCCGTCATCGCGCTGAAATGGTAAAGGAGGTTCCGCCGTTCGTATTCCGAAAACTCGAACACGTCGGTCATGGTGATGCACACCGTCGGGCACGGATACACGCACAGCCCACAGTAACAGCACTTGGCGAAATCGATGTCGAACACTGAAACGTGCAGGCGTTTCTTGTGCCCGGTGGATGTTTGTCCCAGGTCAACGCCGGGTGCGGCCTTTATCGTCTCGATATAGATGCAGTCCACCGGGCATGCCTTGGCGCACTGGTCACACCCGATACAATCTTCGATATTGACGTAGAGCCTGTCGCGCGAGCGGCCGAACCGGGGCTTGGTTTGCGTCGGGTACTGTATGGTTACTTTTTTACCCCACAGATGGCGCCAGGTTACTCCCATACCCACCAGGGCGGTCCCGATGCCATTATAAATTGCCTTGAAATAATTGCCCATGAATTGCGTTCCTTTACACCATGTTCGTCAACGAATGACCACGATGAAGCCCACGACCAGCGCCAGAGCGAATGAAGCGGGAATCAGCACTTTCCAGCACATGTACATCAGTTGGTCGACACGAAGGCGGGGGAGCGTCCACCGCAGCCACATCATTACAAACACGAAGAAAAACCCTTTTGCCGCGGTCCAAAACACCCCTTCCAGGAGCGTCAGGACGGGAATATCCAGCGCCTCGCCGAGCGTTATCCCCCACGGGCTTTGCCAGCCGCCAAAGAACACGACCGCCGCAACCGCGGATACCAGAAACATGTTCGCGTACTCGGCCATGAAGAACATGCCGAACTTCATGCCGCTGTACTCCGTATGGTAGCCCCCCACTAGTTCCGACTCGCCTTCCGGGATATCGAACGGGGTGCGGTTCGTTTCGGCGAGGGCGGACAAATAATAGATAACGAACGTTGCCAGCAGCAGTGGCAGAAATACAAAGTTTCCAATATCGGCGTGAATAACGGCGCCACTGGCGAGAACGACGTCGGACTTGGGTCCGCCGAGAATGAACCAATTCCAGAACCCACCCGACTGCGCCGTGATGATGTCCTGTAAATTCAGCGACCCCACCATCATGGCAACGATGAGAAGCGCTGTTGCCGAAGGGACTTCGTAGCTCACGATTTGCGCCGCCGACCTCATTGCCCCGAGCAAGGAGTACTTGTTGTTGGAAGCCCACCCTCCCATGATGATACCAAGAACACCGAATGAAGACACGGCAATCAAGTAGAACAAGCCGAGATTCAGATCGGCGCCTACGTACTCGCTGGCAAAAGGAAGAACGGCGAACGCGGCATAGGCTCCCACGAAAACAATAACCGGTGCCAGGTTAAAAAGGATTTTGTCCGCCCTTGCCGGAACGATATCCTCCTTCATCAGCAGCTTTAAGACATCGGCGAAAGGCTGGAAAATGCCCCAGGGCCCTGTCCTCATGGGGCCAAGGCGGTCCTGGAACCAGGACGCGCTTTTCATTTCGGCCAGGATGGCGACGATGGCATAGCCCAGAATAAATACCAGCGGCAAAACACACCACACGATGGTGGCGAGCAAGTCATTGCCGATTAGATCATGAATAAATTGTTCCATTGTGCCAGATGTGTTATCCAGACAGTTTAGCGACTCTACCGGTCGATTTCTCCCAGGACAATATCAATGCTGCCCAGGATGGCCACAACATCAGCGACCATGTATCCTTTGGATATTTCGTTTATCACACTCAGGTTGGAAAATCCCGGGGCGCGGCCCTTGACGCGGAACGGCGTCCCGGTTCCATCGCTGATGATGTAGTATCCCAGTTCGCCGCGCGGATTCTCGACCCTCACGTATATCTCTCCCTTGGGAGGTCGAACCCGCCTGGGGATCGCGGATTGCACGTCGCCTTCCGGGAACGACTCCAGGGCCTGCTCAATGATTTTGCAGCTTTCTTCCATCTCCCATACGCGAACCATGTGCCGATCCCAACAATCGCCGACCGTTCCCATCTCACCCTTGCCAACCTGGACTTCCCACTCGAAGCGGTCGTAAATCGAGTACGGGTCGTCGCGACGAAGATCGAAATCCACCCCGGAACCTCGAAGCATGGGACCGGTGCACCCGAAATTAATCGCAACGTCCGCAGGCAGGATACCGATGTTCGCCGTGCGATCGATGAATATCTTGTTGTAGTTCAGCAGGTCGTTGAGTTCCTTGATAGTCGGACGCAGGATCTTGACGATGTCGGCGACGTCCTTGACAAAATCGGGATACACGTCGTGCGACACACCACCGATCCAGATGTAATTATAAAGCAAACGGGCGCCGCACGTCTTTTCAAAAACATCGAGGATGTGCTCCCGGTCGCGGAAGCAATAGAGAAACGGTGTAAATGCCCCAATATCCATCCCGTACGTCCCGATGGCCACGAGGTGGGATGCGATACGCTGTAACTCGGCCATGATGACCCTGATGAATTCCACGCGCTCCGGCACCTCGATGCCCATGAGGCGTTCGATGCCCAACGCATAACCGTGGTTATTGTTTATCGAGGCCAGGTAATCCAGCCGGTCCGTGTACGGAATGACTTGTGTATAGCTCTCGTTTTCCGCGTGCTTCTCGAAACACCTGTGCAAGTACCCGATGTGAGGGATCACCTTGCGGATGATTTCTCCCTCCAAGACCAGCTCGAGACGCAAAACGCCATGCGTAGATGGGTGTTGTGGCCCCATGTTCAGGACCATTTCCTCGGTTCGCAGGCCGAGGTCTCGAATCTCTTCCCGTGTCGTCAAAGTATTATCAAGCATAGTGGCTCGGAAATGTTATCTCGCTGTTCAATACGGGACCTTGATGCCGTTGTAGAATTCAGGAACTTCGTAATCCTTGCGCAACGGATGCCCCGTCCAATCGTACGGCATGAGGATGCGACGCAAGTCCCGGTGCCCCACGTATTCGATGCCGATCAAGTCGTACGCTTCGCGCTCGTGCCAATCGGCCGTGCGCCAGACACGTTCCACCGATTCAACTTTCGGTTCTTCCGCGGGCACGATGCACTTGACGGTGAGCTTGTGACGGTGCACCATGGAATCGAGGTGACACACCGACACCAAGTTGCCATCCGCAGTATCCACACCGCTCAGGCACATAAGGGAATCGAATTTCAGGTCATCGGCATCGCGGAGGAACAGTGCGACGGTTTTCCATTTCATCGGTTCGACAAGGATACAGGGGACCGTTTCATCGAACTCGATGGAGATATCGGGAAATGCCGCGTGCAGCTTTTCGTAAATCTCCTTAGGTTCCAATGCCATGTGAAATATCCCGTTGAGAAATTGTTAATGGAAAAGATAAGAGACGGCGCATGCGCGGAGTCCGATGAAATGGCTCATGCAGCTTTTTCCTGGACCAGGCTTTCGCTGCGCACCTTTTCCTGGAGTTTCATCAGACCTTCCAGCAAGGCTTCCGGACGCGGAGGACACCCGGGAATATAGACATCGACAGGGATGACACGGTCGACACCCTTGAGGACATGGTAGCCATAGTTCCAATAAGGTCCGCCACAGTTGGAGCAACTCCCCATGGAGAGAACGTAGCGGCGTTCCGCCATTTGCTCGTACAAGCGCTTGATCCGGGTGGCCATTTTCAAGGTAACCGTGCCTGCAACAATCATGACATCGCACTGGCGCGGACTCGGCCGGGGTATCACCCCAAATCGCATGATATCGAAGTGGGAGGCTGACGCTGCCATCATTTCAATCGCGCAGCAGGCAAGACCGAAGGACATCTGCCACAAGCTGCACAGACGGGCCCAGTTCATTACCCCTTCCAGCGACGTGATGACAATGTTGCTGTTTTCGAATTTCTTGTCCAGTAATCCCATGAGCTTTTTTAGTCTCCTACTGAAATCAGGATGCGACAGGAGCGTGTTCTTTTTCAGGCGAGGAACCTGGAGGCGTAATCAATTCGGAGTGTTCGATCAGGTTAGCCAGTTTCGGTATCTCGGGCTCGGGACGTATCCATTCCAGGTCACCCTTGGCCCACAGGTAACAATCCGCCAGGAACAATACCAGGATGAACAATGCTCCCGCGACGTACGCGAACATCCCCAGGTCGGCATAGACTGTCGCCCAGGGAAAGAGGAAGGCGAGCTCCACGTCGAAAAGCAAAAAGATGAGGGCGATCACGTAGAAGCGGATGTTGAACTTCACCCACGGTTCACCGATGGGGTCTTCGCCGCATTCATAGGTCATCATTTTTTCTTTGGAAGGACGACGGGGACTGACCAGCCGGGAGACCGCGAGCGTGACCCCTACGAATACCCCTCCCAGGAGAAAGAAGATGAGGACTTTGCCGAATTCAGTGAGCATAATGAAGATGTGTCAAGTATTGGGGTTCTTATTGAGGCTTTGCAAACGAACATATCTTTGTGAAAATAATCGTATTCGCATATCAATGTCAAGAAATATTATTTATTCCTCGTCCTCTCCCTCTCTTCCCCTCTCCTCCGTGGTGGGGGCATTGCCGTCACCGGTTGATTCGATTGCAACGGTTATCCTATCCGGGTTTGCGCGTTCGGCCACGAGGGGTTGCAACCCGTGAAACGGTGGATATTCATCGCTCAGCAGCATGATATACGCTTCTAACCGCGCATAATAGATGAAAAATCGCTTCATGAATTGAAAAATCGAATCAGGCAGACGTCCGAGAATCAGCGCTATCCAAAAGGCGATGACCATTACAACTTCGAAGGCAATGAAATAAAAGAAATAGAAAAAGAAATGCGGAAAACATAAAATCGATCGAAAAAAGACGGACAATCGCGAGTATTTTTCCGGGTAATCAAGGTGAACCCGCACGGAATATGGCTCCGTCTCATCCCCGTTGAAAGGCGGATACACATCCGTTAAAAAATACGAGTAGGCGATTACTCTCATATAGTACCGGTAATACTTGCTTACGAATTCGTACATGCCGCGGGGAAATACTCCCGTGAAGATGATCACCCAGAAGCTGACGAACAGGGCGACACCGACGGGAATCCCGTACATCGCGAGCCAGAAAAAATGTGGAATGAGCATGATGGGCCGCAGGAGCAATCTCCAACGGGAAACCCGCTCTGCGTGCGGAACGGTGAGAATGACGGGGTACATTGGATTCGACCTGTGTTTGCTGCCAGTTTTTTAAGCCGACTCCGGATATCCCTGGCGTGAAGGGGCATCGGTGCCGATGAAGTGACGCGTCTGTTTCCAACCGCAAGTTCTCTTATCACCCTGACCGAATCGTGGGATCCATCCAGGATGAAAAACGTCTCTGCCAAAATACGGTATTGTGTTCGTGCTATCAAGCGAGAGAGCCTTTGGAAAAAATATCTGTTGGGAAAAATACATCTTGCATCTTCTCTCCGGATCGGTTCGAACACGCTCAATGCACCCGTCTATGTTGCTGTCTCGTTGCATTTCGACCCGGCCCGTGGTATTTTGGGCAAAACGAACTCGGGAAGATATATGAAAAAAGTAGAAGCCATCATCAGACCGTTCAAGCTCGATGACGTTCGCGACGCCCTCCAGGATCTGGGCGTCAAGGGCATGACGATCACGGAAGTAAAGGGATTCGGACGTCAGAAAGGTCACACGGAGATCTATCGCGGCGCGGAGTACCGGATCGACGCCCTGCCGAAAATCAAGATCGAAATCGTCGTGCCGGACGCTCTTGTGGACAGGATCATCGACGCGGTGATAAAATTCGGGAAAACCGGGCAGGTCGGTGACGGCAAGATTTTCGTCATCCCCGTGGAGGAAGCTGTACGCGTACGCACCGAGGAATCCGGGGACGCCGCACTCTAACCGTCTGCAAGCTCACAACCTATCATTCTTCGTATTCATTTTGGCGCTTCCGATGACTCGGTTCATTTTGCGCCATTGCGAATCCGCCTGCGACCGGCGAAGCACTCCGTCCAATACACGGATTGCTTCTACACGGATTTCTTCGTACTTCATCCTCGCAGTGACAAGTTTGGAAATGCCCCCCAGCACGAACACAATATTTTTTCTGTTAAACAGTTGACACGTGTAAACTTTCTTTCTACTTTCTTTGGGAAGCTTTATGTTCACCCTATTTTCTCAACCATATCAGGAGGTGTTATGCGGTATCGCACGATTGTTACTGTTCTTGTGATTGTATTCACGCTGGTTGCCATTCCCGTTCACGCTCAGAAATCTCCCATTCACAAGGGAGGCTGGCTGTTTGGCGGAAACGGAAATTTCAATTTCACTAATTCGAGCGGCGAGCTGTACGAAGACATGAACGGGGACGGCAGTTCGATGCTCACGTTCAACCTTTCAGGCGGATATTTCATAATCAATGGATTGAACGTGGGGATTCTCGTTGGATATAACAGTCAGTCACAAGGAAATTACAGCAGTTCCGATTATACATTCGGCCCTCGACTTGCATACTTCTTTCAGCTTGGGAACCCTCGCCTCCTGCCTTTCTTAGGCGCCGCCTATGTCCTGGGAGGCGGATCAACGGACGCAGGAGGTACCACGTCAAGCGATTACTCGAAAACCGACCTGCAATTGTTTGGAGGTGTATCCTTCATGGTTGTACGCAGTGTTGGAATAACAGGCGCATTCCTATATCATATGGATAGCAGAAAACCAGAAAGCGGGAGTTCCACCAGCGGCAATCGCGTAGGGGTGAATATCGGATTCCTGCTCTTTCTCTGATTTCGTTGCGTAAATGATGAAAACGCCCACTGCTTTCCTCAGGCTGTGGGCGTTTTTCTTGACCAGGAGGCAAAAAAAAGAGAGCCAATTAACCGAAACGAGGAGGGCATTCTTTGGGCTAATTGGCTCCGGGAAACAGTGAATGCTTTCCTAATATAACACCTTGATTTTCTTAAAGCAAGAGTTTAAGTAAAAAAGTTAAGTCTTTTTATTTCAACAGGAATCAGCGCCCTGAGAGGATTTTTAGGGCTGTTTTGATAAGGTTTTGAACCGAGTCCGGATCCGCATCGAAATCCGAAATCGCCTTTTTCAGCGCTTTTTCAGCAATTTGCCGGGAATAGCCTAAAGCCACCAAGGCTTTGACCGCTTCCGCCTGGGGAGTGGAAAGGCCTGCGGTATCTTCCATTTCCGATAATGAAGAGAACTTGTCACGAAGCTCAACCACGATCCTTTCCGCGGTTTTCCGCCCGATTCCCGGAATTGTGGTCAATGCCGCCACATCCCCCCGAGAAACCAGGTTCCTGATTTCCGTCGCCCCGCGACCGGAAAGGATGGTCAGGGCCAGTTTGGGCCCGATACCGGAAATGGAAATCAACAGGAGAAACATTTCCTTTTCGGCCTCATCGGCGAAACCGTAAAGTTGCATGATATCTTCGCGTACGTGAAGGTACGTGTCGAGACGGACTTCCTGTCCTTTTCCCGGCAGGCGGTCTGCGCAGTTCACGGATATCAAGAGCTCGTACCCAACGCCCGCGGTGTCAACGATGACCCGCGTCGGTGATTTACGGATGAGTATCCCACGAATATGGGCAATCATTTGCCACCTCGAACGCGTTCCGGATGCTCGGTCACGAAGGAAGCCCAGTCCTTGGCCGCCCGGCCGGCGTTCATGTGCTGGGCGTGGCAGATTGCGGTTGCCAGCGCGTCCGTTTCATCATGTTGAAGGACGTCCTGTTCCAATCCCAGCAACGTGCACACCATGTACGCAACCTGTTTCTTGCTCGCAGCGCCGGTTCCCGTCACCGAACGCTTGATTTCCCTCGGTGAATATTCCATGATGGCAAGCTGGCGATGCACCGCGGCGAGAATTGACACGCCTCGCGCCTGGCCCAGCTTGAGTGTGGATTGAATATTCTTGCCGAAGAACGCTGTTTCGATGCTGCATTCATCCGGGTGAAATTGATCGATGATCTTGATGAGACCCGCGTAAATGATCTGCAATCGTATCGGAAGCTTGTCCTTCGGAGACGTGTGAATGCAACCGGAGGAGATACGCCGGAGACGGGCGCCTGCTTGTTCGATAACGCCGTATCCGGTTGTCAACGTACCGGGATCGATGCCGAGCACGAGGATGGAAGAAGGCACATTTAACCCTGAAGCTTTTCCATCACGGTATCGTCGATATCGAAGTCGGCGTACACGTTTTGCACATCATCATGATCCTCGAAAGCTTCCATGAGGCGCAAAACCTGCTCGGCTTCCTTGCCCTCGATTTTCAACGTGTTTTGCGGTATCATGGTAAGGTTCGACTCGATGATCTCGATGCTATTTTCCTCGAGGGCTTTTTTCACGGCGTCGAACTTGTCCACAGGAGTGGAGATGACGTACACGTCACCTTCGGCCTTGAGGTCCTCCGCGCCTGCGTCAATAATCGTCAAAAGGAGGTCCTCCTCGTTATACGTGGACGGTACGTGAATTATGCCTTTGCGGGAGAACTTCCACGCGACACTGCCGTTTTCCGCGAGGTTCCCGTTGTACTTGGAAAACAGGTGACGGATTTCCGCCACGGTGCGATTCCGGTTATCCGTTACGACTTCGATGAGAATCGCCACGCCCCCGGGACCGTAGCCTTCATAGGTAATTTCATCGTAATGCACTCCTTCCATCTCGCCGGTTCCCCGCATGATGGCTTTCTTAATGTTGTCAGCGGGCATGTTTGCAGATTTGGCGTTCTGAATGGCAAGCCGGAGGCGCGGATTGTTTTCGGGATCACCTCCACCCTCCCGGGCGGCAATCTGGATCTCCTTGATGAGACGGGTGAACATCTTCCCCCGCGCGGCATCGTTCGCCGCTTTCTTCCTCTTGATGGTTGCCCATTTCGAATGTCCGGACATGGTTCTCAGACCTCCACGACGTTTATGTCTTCAAAATTTCTTCGGAAAAATCAATAACCTCGACGGGTAGTTCCTCGTCTGTACCTTTGCGTAAATCTTTCAGCTTCAACTGGGGAAAAGTGTTCCCGTTCCAGGTGTTTTCTTCAATCGTAAAAACGATGTCCAGGTTCGATCTCGATTCCTGTACCATCGGGAGCTTGTCACCAAGGTTGAAACCGATGGCGTCGAACACTACTCCGGCATCGCGGAGCTTGAGCTTGAGATGGTTCCGCCCCACGATGCGGGGCTCACCGTACACCTCCGCCTTCCTGGTGACAAACACGGGACGCTGGTTCCCCGGACCAAAGGGAGCAAACTGCTTGAGAATCCGGAAAAACCGCGTAGATATCTCGCTGAAATCGATGCACGCATCAATTTTAATCTCCGGGGTCAGGATGTCACCCGTGTACATCTCCCGGGCGACGGCCGTGAAGCACTCGCGGAACTCATCAATTCGGTCGACTTCCAGGGCGAGGCCCGCGGCGTACTTGTGACCGCCGAATTGCACCAACGTATGCTCGCAACGTTTCAAGGCCTCGTAAATATTGAACCCAATGATGCTGCGCGCGGAACCTTTCGCGACACCGTCAACCGTCGATAACATAATGGACGGACGGTAGTACCGCTCCACGAGACGAGAAGCCACGATGCCCAGAACGCCGGGATGCCAGTCTTTGTTATGCAAGATAATCGGTACATCCGGCGACTCGGCCAGTATCTGGTCGGCATACACCTGGGCCTGGTTGAAGGTGTCTTCATCAATTTTGCGCCGGTTCCGATTTTCCTCCTCCAGGACCAGGGCATATTCAGTAGCCACGGCTTCGTCCTGGCAGGTGAGAAGGTCCACGGCGCGATGCGCGTCTCCGAGTCGTCCCACGGCATTAATGCGCGGGGCCATGACGAAGACAATCTGCCCGGCGGTCAGGTCCCCGAAAGACAGCCCCGACGATTCGATAAGGGCCTTGATTCCCGGTCGCGGGCGTTCGTTCAACAAGCGGAGACCGTAATACACGAGAATGCGGTTCTCGCCGATGAGGGGGACGATGTCCGCCGCTGCCGCGATAGCGACAAAATCCAGGTACTCGTACGGCATCTCCCGGACGTCGTAATACTCGGCCAAGCCCTGCATGAGCTTGAACCCGACACCACATCCACTGAGGTACTTGAAGGGATAGGTATCCTCGGGTTTCAACGGGTCAAGGACGGCGTAGGCGTCCGGCGTCGTATCCGCGGGTTCGTGATGGTCGCAGATTATCACGTCGAGCCCGTGCTTGCGGGCATATTCTACCTGGGACACCGCTGTGATACCACAATCGATAGCAATGATCAGGGTGATATCCCTGCTCCGGGCATAGTCGATTCCCGTCTCGGAAATGCCATACCCTTCGGTCATGCGATCGGGGATGTAAACTTCTACATCACACTCGATCTGGCGGAGAAACATGAACATGCTGCTGGCGCTGTTGGTGCCATCGACATCGTAGTCACCATAAACCAGCATTTTCTCACCCGCTGCCTGTCCCTGAACAATCCGCGAAACCGCTTTCTCCATGTCATGCATGAGAAAAGGGTTGTGCAGATCGGCAAGACTGGGTCGGAAATACGCCTTAGCTTTTTCATAGGAGTCAATATCACGGGAGACTAAAATAGAAGCGATAACTTCTGGTACATGAATTTCCTCCTTAAGCTGACGTACCCTATCCACATCCTGGACGGCGCGGAGGGTCCATCTTGCTTCCATGGGTGGGTCCTTTTTTTATTATTCATATAAAAAAATATTTTTCTCATCATTTTTTATTACTTGACGTGAACACACACAATAAAAATAAGGACGGGGTGCACCTGTAAGCCGAATTCTGTCTGGTCCGCCGAAACGGACGAGGCAACCATCTATCTGGGCATGCCGTCGCCGACATGCTCGAGCGACCTACCCGGATGCCGGGTCCCGAGGGACCTCGCGCGGGCCACGCTCAGCGGCATCCCTATTTGGTCTTGCTCCGGGTGGGGTTTGCCGAGCCGGTGTGTTGCCACACCGCTGGTGAGCTCTTACCTCACCTTTTCACCCTTACCCCAAAGGGGCGGTATGCTTTCTGTTGCACTTTCCGTCGTCTTGCGACGCCCTCCCGTTAGGAGGCACCCTGCCCTGTGGAGTTCGGACTTTCCTCCCCGCCGATCCCCGGCAGAGCCGGTCGGCGAAGCGGTTGCCCGGTGCACCCCGATATCACTCTACCGGTGAGTCATCCTCGGCGATATCCTCCGAAACAAGGATTCGCCCGCAATGCTCACAAAAGAACAACCGATCATCCCGCTTGATTTCCAGGATTCTCTGGGGCGGGACGACATTGTAGCAACCACTGCACGATTCGCGCCGCACTTCAACCACTGCTTTTCCACCCTTCGCACTGCGGATACGCTCGTAGGCTTCGATATCACTGGCCTCCAGGCGCTTAACGATCTTCTCGCGCTCGTGCTTCAATTCCGCTTCTTCGTCAGCCGTGGATTCCAGCACTTCTTTATACTGCCGTTCCTGTTCCTCCAGGTCCGACTCCAGTTCTTTCAATTCCTTGTCCAGGCCCTCCAGTTCGTTCCGCAGTTCCTCGGCCTGCCGCGCAAACGCTTCCATCTCTTCCTCGTACTCGTCAATGGTCTTTTCGGCCAATTCTATTTCGCTGGTCAAGGCATCGTATTCGCGGTTGTTTCGAACCTGCAACTGCTGGTCTTTTAACTTCTCGATCCGTTCCAACAAAGCCAGGGATTCTTTTTCCTTCCGGGCGCGGTCCGCCGTACCTTTTTTCAGGAAGTCCTCGTGCTCATTGATGGAATTTCGAACCATTTCAACCTTTGCTCTCAATTTCTCCACACGTACCGGCAAATCACCCCGCAATTCGTACAGCTCATCCAGGTCCAGGTCGATTTTTTGCAGGGTACTCAGTAATCGTAACTTACGCCTCAAATCGTTCTCCTTTTTGGTTTAAACGTACTGAACAACATTGGTACATGTACGCACGGATAAGATAGGAATCCTACCAGGAAAATTCACCATTTCCTTCTCCAACCGTTGCGCACAACTCTTTATGAACACCTGTTCCGTCTCGTAATGTCCGGCGTCAACGAGCAACAATGCTCCTGCCGCATCATGAAACGAATGGTAAGATATATCGGATGTAACGAATGCGTCCACCCCTTTGGTCACCGCGCAAGAGAGAAGCGAAGAACCCGCCCCTCCACACACGGCCACACGCCGGATCGATCGATCAAGAGCGGGACTCGCGCGAAGAAAACCGACTCCCAAACGACCCTTGACCATCTCCAGGAAATCGGGCGCGGCGAGCTCCCGGTCGAGACGACCCACGACGCCAAGTCCATACCCGGAAACAGGGCCCTCGAGGCAAACTTCACCCACGTCAAGAGGCCCGAAACGTTCCAACGCCTGTGCGAGGCTCCGAACCTCGCGCATCATCCATGACGGCCCGTGAATCTCGTAACGATACGCGCGTTCATCGGCGGTTTGCCTGCGCCATGAAATATCCTTCATGTTCTCCAAACGGCTTTCCAGTTCCTCCACCGCTCCGTTCGGTGAGGTCAACTCCATCCACAGGACCCGGCCATGACCGGCCACCGCATCAAGCGGTTCAAGATCGCGCAACCCGAGAGCGCGCGCGAGGTAATGATTCAACCCATCGTCCGTGATATCGACATTCGTGTGGACAGCGATGATGTTGATCCCCCCGCCCAGCGCAACGCGCAACAGTTCACCCTGCGGCGTGTCGGTCCTGATGGATTGCAATGGATGAAAAATCACCGGGTGGTGCGCCACGATGAGGTTCGCGCCTCGTTCCCTTGCCTCGTGGACGACCTCGCGCGTGACATCCAGCGCCACAAGAATACCGGTCACTTCCGCGCCGGGATCGCCAACCAGGAGACCGATATTATCCTTCTCCCACGCAAGAACCGGTGGGGCCCACTCGTTCAAAATATTGAGGACTTCTTGGACCTTTATCATAAAAAAAATGCACTTGAATCAGTCAGTGCATGTAAATAAGGAATTTTCCCGGTTGTCGTTGTTACAATTTTCTTTCTTGGATTACAGAATAAATAGACACCCGGTTTCATAAAACTCCTCTATTACCAATGGTGGAGCTGAAGGGAGTCGAACCCTCGACCTCTACAATGCGAATGTAGCGCTCTCCCAACTGAGCTACAGCCCCATGTACAATTAAGTTACAAAAGCAAGGGCCGAAAATCAATCCACCCGTTACGCCCTTCCGTACACTGAGCCCATGAATACTTCCCCCGGAAACGTGGACGTCCCTGCATCCCGGAAAAACCATACTCCAAACGACCACATCGTGATATCGGGGCTGCATCGAATGGTGTTCCCGAAAAAATTATTATCTTCTCTGGGAATTGATCGCCCACTGAATCCTAACGAGAGACGATATGAACATTACAGCAATCCAAGCCGCCCTGAAGGAATCATCCATCAACGGGTGGCTCTTCTACGACTTTCACAACCGCGACGCTATCGCCGCACGCATCCTGAACATGGACACCAACCGCTTTGCCTCCCGGCGATGGTATTACTACATCCCGGCAGAAGGAGAACCGCAAAAGCTCGTTCACCGCATCGAACCCTGGCGATGCGATCATCTGCCGGGTGAAAAACACGTGTACCTCCCCTGGCAGCAACAACAAGACCTTCTTCGGACCATTCTTTCCGGCGCCCGCAAGGTCGCCATGCAGTACTCGCCGAACAACGCCATCCCCTACGTCTCGATCGTGGACGCGGGAACGATCGACCTCGTCCGCAGTTTCGGAGTGGAAGTGGTCTCCAGCGCCGACCTGGTCGGGCAATTCGAAGCCCACCTCAGCATGGAAGACTGGGAAAGTCACAAAGAAGCAGGCGCCGTCATGCAGATGGTCAAGGACGAGGCTTTCAAGGAAATCGCCCGGCGCGTCAAGGCCGGTGAGAACCCGCGTGAGGTGGAAATCCAGGCGTTCATGCATGACCTCATGCAAAAAAATGACATGACCTGGGACGACGGACCCATCGTTGCCGTCAATGAACATGCCGCCGATCCCCACTTCGAGCCCACCGAGAAAAACAGTTTCAGGATGAAAGAAGGCGACCTGGTGCTCATCGACCTGTGGGCGAGGAAAAATCGCCCCGGAAGCATCTACTACGACATTACCTGGATGGGGTACATCGGCACGGAAGTGCCGAAGCGCATCGAAAGCCTGTTCCAGACAGCCCGTGCCGCCCGCGACGCCGCCTTGCGCCTGGTCGAGGAGCGGTTCGCTTCGAACATCCCCGTCTTTGGCTGGGAAGTGGACGACGCTTGTCGAAAAGTTATTATCGACACCGGGTACGGCGAGTATTTCACCCATCGCACCGGGCACAACATCGGTCTCGAAGTGCACGGCAACGGCGTCAACATCGACAATCTCGAGACAAAGGACGAGCGCACGATTCTCCGCGGCACCTGCTTTTCCATTGAACCGGGCATTTACATCGAGCAGGAAAAAGTCGGGTTCCGCACCGAGATCGACGTCTTCGTGACCGATGAAGGGAAAGTGGAAGTCACCGGCCCCATGCAGGAAAAGGTCATTCCAATCCTCAATCTGTTGTAACTCAGCACCGTTACCCCGTGTTTTCGATAACCTTGTCCCATCAAGCGCGCGAGCTCCCATGAACACCTACATCATCATCATCATCGCCTACCTCATCGCCCTGACCATTTACAATTTCTACCATGCCAAGAAGGTAAAAACCCAGGATGACATGATGGTCGCCGGAAGGAGCCTTGGCATCACGAAGATGGTTTTTACGCTCGTCTGCACCTGGATCGGTTCAGGGACGTTCATCGCGGGTGCGGAGTACGCATACCGGGCGGGATGGAGTTCGCTGTGGATGCCGGCCGGAGCCTGGGTGGGCATTGCCGTCATCTACTTCCTGGCAGGCAAAATCCGCACGTTTGGCGAATACACGATCGGCGATATCCTGGAAGTTCGGTACGGAAAATTCGCCCGCCTGTTCGGAGCCGTGGCGCTGATCATCGCGTTCACGACCATTGTTTCCTACCAGTTCCGTGCGGGGGGATACATCATTAACGTGATCACCGATGGGGCCGTCAGCGTGGAGCTGGGGCAAACGATTGCCGCCGCGTTTGTCATCCTGTTCACCGCCATGGGGGGAATGATCGCAGTCGCCCACACCGACCTGCCCAACGGCATCATCATCGTCCTGGCCTGCATCGTGGCCATGCCCTTTGTCGTGATTACGGCCGGAGGTTGGTCGGCGCCGGCCGAAGTGTTGCCCGCCTCACACATGATGTTGATCTCGCCGGAATTCGGAAAGTACCCGATCCTCAAGGCGCTCAGCTACTTTCTGGCCACCATGTTCCTCCTCATGGGCGTGCAGAGCATGTACCAGAAATTCTACAGCGCCAGGACGCCGCGCGACGCAAAAATCGCGGTTATTCTCTGGATTATCGGAACCATCATCGTGGAAACCGTGGTCATCATTATTGCGATTTACGCCTCGAGTTATTTCTGGAGCGACAAGAGTGTCGATCCCGCTTCCGTCGTGCTTCTCGCGGCGCGCGACATGGTGCCTGCACCGGTGGGCTTGCTTCTGCTCGGAGCCGCCTGCGTCGTGGTCATCTCGACTGGAATGAATTACCTGCTCAGCCCTTCGACGAATATCATGCGCGACATCTACCAGCGCTTTATCAATCCAAATGCACCGCATAAGAAAATGGTCGCCCTGCAAAAAGTCTTTATCGTGGTACTGGGATTCGCGGCGTTCCTGATGGTCTTCCTTCCGACCGTTTTTAAACTCGATATCTCCGTCCTGCAATACGCGTACTTCGCTTATACGATCTACGGAGTCGCGATCACCCCTGCGCTACTGGCTGCGCTCGCGTGGAAACGCGCGACGAAAGCGGGCGGCCTGACCAGCATCCTCTCGGGCGCGTTCGTCGCGATCCTGTTCGACCTGGTCATTCCCAACACCTTCCCGTCGGTGATGATCGCCGGGGATCCATGGGGCATTCCCAGCATCTATCCCGCGCTGATTGCTTCCATCGGGACGCTGGTCGTGGTGAGCTACCTGACCTCGCCACCGGATGAGAAATCGATGGAGAAACTCTTTCCTGCTAAAACGACGTAACGGAAAAACACCCGTTCGGTTGGGCTCTACCCGAGGTTGACGCAGCGACGGAGCTTGTACGAAAAAAATGTGGCCGAATCACATAATGCGACGCAATTCATCGACGACCGCCCGGTAGTCATCGAGCAAGGGATGACTCCAGTTCGTCTCTAACGCCCGCAACATGGAGAGATAGAAATCGAGCGTCTGGCGTTTTCCTCGACTGAAAATGCTCCATAATCCATCGCCCATTTCGCGGTGTGCCTCGAGCAACGTACGCAGGTTATGCGTCTTATCCGCGCACGAGATGGCCTTCACCTCGTCAGAGGCTGTGGATATCTGCTCGATGTACTCCGCTTTTCGTTCCTCCCATTTCAGCGCCTTATTTTCCGTAACCGCACAGACAAGGCTCGCCACGTTGTACCCGAAGTCCTCTTCCAGGTCTTCCAGCTTGTACTTGGTGTCCTCAAGGACATCGTGAAGCAATCCCGCGGCGACGACTTCGTCGGAATAACCGGCCTGGCGCAGAATCATCGCGACGTGAAAAAGATGCGAAACGTAGGGAAGGCTGGGGTCGGTCTTGCGGTACTGGTTCGCGTGCAATTCAATGGCTTTGCGAATGGCGTTTTCTACAAGCAGTGAGTACATCGACGAAACCTTTTGATGGTATGATGAAGTTGCCGGAGAGAGATGAACGGTTCTCGACTCTCCCCGGTTGTCATTGTTTTTCTCCCGCTATCTCCGTGAGAAACTTCGCCCGGTACAACGCGGCAATGGTTTTTCCGTCCATGATGCGGCCGTCTTTCACCATTTCTTCCGCCTCCGGGAATGACACGCGAACCGCCGTGATGGATTCTTCCCCCGACTCCAGGTTCTGCACCCCCGGTTCGAGATCGCGGGCAGCGAACAAGTAAAGGATCTCGCTGCTGTATCCGGGCGTCGTGTACATGCTGCCCAGCCCGATCAAGCTTGTTGCGCGGTAGCCTGTCTCCTCTTCCAGTTCACGCAGGGCACAGTCCTCCGGGGGTTCGCCCGGCTGGAGCTTTCCAGCGGGAAATTCCAGGATGTGGCGATCGACCGGGTACCGGTACTGCCTGATGAGTAAAACATCCCCGTTCGAGAATACCGGGCAGACAACGGCGCCGCCATCGTGAACGACGCATTCCCGCACACTCCGGTAGCCGGTTCGATGCCGCACTTCGTCGCGTTCGACCCGAAACACGCGACCGGTGTAAACCAATTCCCTCTTCAGGACCGTGAACTCCTTGCTCACGGGCGACGCTCTCCCGTGTTGTCTGGAAAACCCGGCTGAGAATTGCCCGCGAAATGTACGACCCGCTGCGGGAAGGGAATCTCGATGTCGTGCTCGTTCAAGGTCCGGTATACGACGCGCAGCAAATGGTTTTGAAAGCGAGGAATATTTCCGGGCTTGTGGTAAAAGCAATACAGGGTGCAATTGATGCCCGAATCCGCCATTTCCTCCACGAAGATTTCCGGCGGCGGATCCCGTTCGATCTCTTCTTCTCTTGCAATCTTGTCCAGGACAAAACTGGTCATCATCTCCAGGTCGGTTCCGTACGCCACGGAGAACGGCACTTCCAGGCGGGTCACGTCGTTCGGGTACGAGAGATTGCTGATGCTGTCCTTCACGAGGTTGGAATTCGGGATGATCATCATCACGTGGTTCAGGTCGATGATCTTGGTCGAACGCAACCCGATTTCCTGCACCTCGGCCATCTGACCGTCAGGAAGTCGAATCCAGTCGCCCTGGCGGAACGGGCGATCCACCATGAGGACGAAACCCGCGATCATGTTCGAGAGGGTGTCCTGGGCCGCCAGAGCAATGGCAAGCGATCCGACACCCAGCGATACCACGAGGCTGGAGACGTTCTGACCGAAGTGATCCAACACGATGATCAACGCAACCACGACGACAAGCAGGTTCAGGACCCTGCGCACGAAGGGCATCAGCTCGTTATCGAGGCGCGTGGCGGTCTTGGTCGCGATGTCGCGCATGTACCACTGTACGATCGCGGAGATGATCTCGATAGTCACCAGTCCAAGCATGGCGATGACCAGCAGGTACACGACGGCATCGAGACCGGACAGGAGGGTCAGCCACAAGGATTCATCCGGCGGAATGGCAAGCCGTACTTCATCCAGACCCGCATAGACCGCGAGAACGACAATAAGGAGCACGACGCGCCGTTCCAGGACTTCCAGGATGAGGTTGTCAAACACCGATGCGGTACGCTGCGCGAGCTTCCGGTTGAGAAATTGCAGGACCAACTTCAACACCCTTCCCACCATCCACCCGACGATGGGAAACAAGGCGGCGGTTACCAGGTGCCCGAGGACTGGATTTCCAATAATATCCGTGATAATTTGCATGCGCATGATTCAGTTCTTCGGTGAAATATATTTTGATTCCGGACCGAAACCAAAAGGGAATCCCGCGCGGCAAGAATTTCACGCAGAACTGGACTTTCGACTTGACTGGCGGACGGGGCTTTCCCATATTGATCTGGTGGTTGAAATTGTCTTACAGGTACGCACCGCGATGAAAAAAATTCTCACCCTGAGCGTGTTGCTTCTGCTCACGTCGCTCCCCCTCTCCGCACAGAAAATCGCAAAATATGCCGGCGAGTTCATGGCCATCGGCGTTGGAGGTAGAGCGCTGGGAATGGGCGGCGCCTACGTCGCCGCCGGCAACGACGTCACGATGGGCTACTGGAATCCCGCGGGCCTCATGCTGATCGACTATCCCGAACTGGCCCTCATGCACGACGAGCGCTTCGGGAATCTGGTGAATTACGATTACGGGGGTGTGGCAATCCCGCTCGGCAAGAAGTACACCCTGGGGATCGCCCTCACGCGCCTGGGCATCGACGGCATCCCGGATACCCGCAACGCGCTCATCGATTACAATGGCGACAACAAGTTCGACCCCAACGACCGCCTCGATTATTCCAAGATCACCACTTTCAGCGCTACCGACTGGGCCATGTACGTGTCCTACGCGGTGCAATTGAATTCCAGCACCTCCATGGGCGCGAACCTGAAGCTCATCCGCCGCGACCTGGCCGAGGCATCGGCAATGGGCGTCGGCTTCGACGTCGGCATCCTCATCCGCTTGCTCCCCGAGTTGTATTTCGGGGCCAACGTCCAGGACATCACGACCACCCTGATCGCCTGGAACAACGGCACGAAAGAGCTCATCTCCCCGACCGCCAAGGTCGGGATGGCATACATGATCAAGGCGCTGGGTGGAACGTTCACCCCCGCCCTCGACTTCGACATCATGGCGGAAAACCGCAGGTACGCTTCTCTCGTGAGCGCCGGCCCCATCAGTCTCAATCCCCGCGTGGGTCTGGAATACCGCTTCAAGGACCTCTTCGCGATCCGCGGCGGCTTCACCGATACGCAAAGCCTGACGCTTGGCGCGGGCGTGCATCTTCCCAAGTTGTACATCGATTATTCTTTCGCGAAATTCGACGGGGCGGACCAACTCGACAACACGCACCGCATCTCCTTGCGGTTGACGCTCCAGGAACCGAAATTTTTCAGAGATAACCCCCGGTAAAACACGATGACTTCGTTCCGAAAGCAACTGTACCGTGGCGCCTTCACCACGGTTTTTCTTTACCTCGCCGTCTCTCTCGTCCTTGGCGGATGCACGTCGAAAGAAGAAAACGAGAATAAGCAAAGCGAAGAGCCGGACTTGTACGTGCTGGAAGTCACGAAAGACCGGAAGGAAAAAGACCTGCTCCTGCTCACGTCCGATCACTCACCCCTCCTGCCCGGCGACAAGGACCACTTCGACGGCCTCGCGTATTACGCCGTTTCACGGGATTACGTGTTCGAGAGCGTGATCCGGCGGTACGAGAACCCGCGCGAATTCATGATGAACACGAGCAAGGGCATTCCGAGGAAAATGCTGACCATCGGGTACGTGGAATTCGATTTCGCGGGCAAGAAAAACCGCCTGGAAGTGTACGCACCCGTCGATACCACGAACATCGAGCCGTATTTCTTCATCCCCTTCACCGACGCCACTACCGGCGACGAGACGTACGGCGGCGGCCGCTACCTCGATTTCAGCGCGGACACCGATTC
>JAJRXL010000143.1 GCA_024276335.1 Bacteroidota bacterium | reverse complement strand
CTTCCAGCGCCTGCCGTTGCTCATGGTGTTCAACAATCTCGTCAAGAGACGCCGCTTTGTATTGCTCAAGCAATTCCGTAAAAGACTTCTGTGCTTGACGAAGCTGCCGCGACAACTCCTTCGCATCGGAGACGCCGGAACAAACCGAGAGAGTAAACACATCAGGGAATTCCATTCGCAGCGATTCATTGACTCCAAGGTTTCGCTCCTCCCCGGCCTTCAATTTCCATTCCTCCGCCTCGCCGTCCCTGACAACCGAACCATTCAAAACACGATGAGCACGGACGGAAATTTTCACCTGTGATGCTTCCAGGCGGTTCCGCGCTCTTTCGATCTTGTCGTGCAATGCTCTCGCTTTAATTACTACCTCTTTGGAGACCGGAGGAAGGGACGCCTCGCGACTTCCAAGTTCCTTTACTTTCTTCTCAAGCACCCGGACTTCCTCTCTGAGTTTCAGGTTGGCTTCCAGCTTTTCCGCGTTTTCCTTCCAACGTCTGGTTCGTTCCGCGCGCTCAATATCTTTTTTCAATTGCTCCTTTTTCTTCACAAGGACATGATGTTGTTCTTGTAATTCACCGCGATCGGATTTCGACTTTTGATGGTCACGAACCCCCGCAAGGAAATCCTCCAATTCCCGGCGCGCTTTTTCCTGGCTCGCTTTAGCTTTTTTCCATCTCTCAGCCTGCTCGAGCACCTGTTCTTCCCGTCTTACAGCGTCCGCAAGTTCACCGATTTCTTTATCGATACGAATCAGCTCATACCTATCGCGCTTGCTTTCACGGAACAATCGTTCCTTCTCTTTCAACCGCAGCTCGCATTCCATCCAGGCGTCGTATTTCCGGCGCACTTCACCGGGGTGCTTGAATACCCGTGAAAAATCGATCCCCTTTTTCAGGTCATCGATTTCCTTCTGCAAGCGTTTCTTTATCGCGTCCAGGTCGCCGTCCAGGCCGAGCAGAATCTGCTGCATGTTCTTCCGCACCGCCGAGGCTTCCGCGATTGCCTGCATCGTCGATTCCAACTCGCCCTGCCTGATCCAGAACGACCGCTGCAACGATTCGCCGTCCTTGTCGAAGACGGGGATCAGCTTCGCCAGGTGTTCCACGATCACGTCCTTGTTCGACGTATCAAGGCGCAGGCTGGGACATTGCAAACGCGCGGTCCGCGCGCCGAGGAAGGTCTTTTCCAGGATATACGTTTCTCCACCGGCAACGAATTCAATCCGGACGGACGGATCCGCCATGGTTCCCCACGGCCGCCATCGTCCGACGTCGCGCGCGGCGGAGTCGGCGTTACGAAACAGCACCGCGAGAAGCGCCTCGAGGATAGTGGATTTCCCCGTCTCGTTCGGCCCGGCGATGATATTCATTCCGGGAGAAAACGTGAAGAGACGATCATCTATGGCGCGGAAATTTCGAATATGCAACGACGTGATAACCATACCGCTCAGGCTTTGAAAAACCGGTAGGCAAGATCGAGCGCGCGGGAACGCAAACGGGGATCGATACCGTCGCACTGCTCCAGCAAGCGAAAGGTCACCGAAGCGATCCCGCCCGGAGCAAATTGCGCAAAGTCTGTTTCGCCGGGGCTGACGAGCATCGCACTGTCGTCAATCCGCACGAGAGCGAAACGCGACTCTTCGGTTTCGATCATTTCGTATATCGCTTCCTGCACGGAAAGGCTTGCTACTCCCCGGAGCCGAATGCGGACCAGGGTCGTATCAGGCGATTCCAATGCTTCGAGCGTACGAGCGAGATATCCAACACTGGTTTCATCATTTACTTTCACATCAAGATCGAGAAACTTGTAGCGGGCAACGGGTATCTTCTCTACTTTGCGCGAGCCTTGATCCAACTCGACAAGGAGAACGTTACCGCTGTCCCTTTCACCAAATCCCGTGGGTTCGGGCGTTCCCGAATAGTAGAACACGCTGGTCGGTTCATCATCCGGGTCCGGAAAAGTGGAATGCCAGTGGCCGAGGGCCACGTAATCCATGCCCAGGCCTTCCAGCTCTTCCGTGCTCAGGGGGTAATCGTTTGCCTGGAGTCGTGGTCCTCCCGTCCAGGAACCGTGGGCAACGGCGACGTGAAACCCTGTCGCGCCCTCCTTCCTGATACACGACAAGGGCGAATGTTCGGAACGGCTCTCCAGGCATGAGGACGGATACAACGTAAGGTCGAGCGATTCCAGGACGTAAGGCGAATGCTCCAGCAACACTTCGACATGGCTCCCGGGATTGAACTCGTTGCTACGATACACGCTCTCCGGCCCGGCGTGATCGTGGTTGCCGGCAATGATATACACCGGCACGGAAGAGGATTGCAATACCGATGCGGTGCGACGGACAAGTTCGCGGGAGACATCATTGCCTTCGAAAAGATCACCGGCAATGATGATGAAGTCGGCATTGCGCTCGCGCGCAAGGGAGAGGATGCGCGCCAGCGACTGGATGCGGGCGGCGCGCAAGGCGGAAGCCATAGTCCCGGAACCGGTGGCCGTCATCCCGATTTGTAAATCTGCCGTATGAACGAAGCGAATGGACATCTCATCCTTGTATTTGAAATCGGGTATAAACTATGATAAAAAGGTTAGAAATAGAACTTGCCCGGCGCGAGATACAATCTTCCGCGCGACGACATCATGAAATTCTCTCGTGCGAAAGATGAAAAATCGATGTAATACCCACAAAACGGTGGTCGGAAAGTTTTCCAGAAAAGCGAGACACTTCGCCCTATGCGCGAGCGCAAGGAGAAGGAATAATTTTAAAGATACGCCAAACGGATCTACCGAACGAGCAAGGTCCGGGTGCACGTTGTTGTTCCCGCCTGCATGCGAAGCAGGTACACGCCGGGCCGAAGCGACGAGTTGATGAACGAGACCGTGTGCGGCCCTGCGCGAAGTTTTGCGTTCCGCAGTATCGTGACGCACCGCTTCCCCAGCGGGTTGAATACTTCCAGGGATACGTTCATGTTCTCCGGCAAGGTGAACACGAACGTGGTCGCCGCGGAAAATGGATTCGGGTAGTTTTGACGCAGCACGGGACGTGCTGAAGCAACGGCGGCATCCGCAACCGTTATGACCTCCGAATAATCGACGGTACCGTCGCGGTCGATCTGCTTGAGCCGGTAGTACACCACGGGGCGCGATAGTACTGGCGATGGTGGAAAATCAGTGTATTTGTAGGTTTGCGGCGTGTTGATCGTCCCGTGTCCCGGGACAAATGCTATACATGACCAGTCCCGGGAATCGAGGGAGCGTTCAATATCGAAGCCATAATTATTCACTTCGGTCGCGGTCTTCCATCGCAGAAGAACTTTATCGCCCGCACGGAGCGCGGTGAAGCTCGTAAGTTCCACGGGTAGCATACCGCTTTCCGCGACTGTCCAGCGCGAAAACGCATTGATACCCGTCAGCTCGATGTAGTTGCTGGATGTATTAACCGACCCGCCCATATCCGACCAGGAATTCCCTCCATCAGTGGAACGGAAGAGACTGAAGTGCTGCTCGTTCTGGCCGTTCACTTCATCATCATAGTAATAGAACCTCAGGGTTGCATTCAGCCCCGTATTGTTTGCGGGTGAGATATCGTAGAATCGCTTGATGCCGGAAGAACCTCCGCCCGACTGCGGCTTGTGTCCCCTCCTTACCTCGGTGCTTCCCAGGTTGGCGCTCGACGTGATCTCGGCACCGAGACCCGCCACGTTTTCGGAACTGGGGGCGTTCAAAGTCCTGGTCGCACTGATGTAGCCTTCGCTGCCGGAGTTGTCAACGACATGGTCAGTTGAAGACTCGGTCAAACTGCCGGATGTGCCAAACGTGAGAACGTGGCCGCTAAGATCGAATTTGCCGCTTGTTACGGTGAGCGAGCCGAGAATGGACATATCGCCCGCCAACGAAACGCCGCTGGCATTATTGATCGTGACAGTGGTGGAAGAGGAAAAGCTTCCGGATCCCGCCAGCGTCTGTGAGGCGCTCCCCGAGAACTTCACATTGCTGACGGCAATCGTGCCGTTATTCGTCAGCGTGCTTCCGTTGAACGTCAGCGTCTGTGACCCTGACTCGCCAAGGCTTTTGCCGCTGTTGACGGTCAGCGTGTGCCCGGAGGCCACGGTAAAGCCGGATTTCAGCGTCACGCTCCCGTCGATGATCACGTTGTGCTTCCAGTTCGTAACGGTTCCGGAAAGATCAATGTCGCCGGTACCCGTGAACTTGAGCGTGGGAGAGCCGGAACTGGAAGTCGCCTTGTACGTTCCGCCTGTCTGTCTCAAGGATCCGCCGATGGAAAACGTTGGATTGCCCGATCCGTTCGAACCGGTAAACGTCCCGCCGGTAATAACTATGGAACCCGAGATGTCATGTACAGGCGAATTAGAGGTAGTGCCTCGAAATTCACCAGCTTCAATCTTCAGATCACCACGAATGTCAAGTGAGCTGGATACGGGATTAAGTGTGGCACCATTACACACAAGATGGCCGTATGTGACTGTCTTCTTGAACCCGGTACCGGTACGGTATTCAACGGTGCTGGCAGACGAGAACGAAAATGTCCCTGCATCCGGAAAGGCTCCCGCCCCGTGGACATAGAGACCTCCATCAAGTATTTTGAACTCATCGGAAGAGCTTGAAAAATCCAGGAGAGGTCCGGAACCGTTCAGCGCCTTGATCGTTCCCTGGTTTTGAATTTCGACGTCAACGCCCGCTCCACCATCCCCGGCTACGGTAAGCTTGGCCCCGCTTCCATTGATTTCCAGGCTGTACCCATTCGCGATTTTCAGCGTCCGGCAGTTCCCCGTACCATCGAGAAGAATCGAGGCGGAGGTACCGCTGGTTAGGTTGACATCATCCGTGGACCCCGGCACGCCGTCAGGGTTCCAGTTGTTTCCATCCGTCCATTTGCTCGAACCGGCTCCCCCATCCCAGGTTTTCGTCTGGGAATACGAAGCCACGCAAAGGAACACGGCGACAATAGCAAACGCAACAAACACGATCCTGTGCATGATACCTCCGTTCCTGTTTCGAGTACAATAAATAACAACGGGCTTCCGTCTGGCACGGAATCGACCGGAAACAGCACAACGCAATCGCAAGAGGGAAGGACCCTCTTCAGCTACCAGTTATAGGTTCGTGTCGTAAGAAGACGCAGACATGACGACAAGGAGAAAATAATCGATGGGGAGAAATCGTGCAAGCAGAAATAAGAAAAAAAACGGGCGCGGCATGAACCGCACCCGCTGATCGGACAATTACGGTGTTTCACGTCAGATTTTCTTGATGTACTTCTCTGGATCTTCCTTGAATTTATCGATACATCCGGGGCAGCAGAAGCCGTACGTCTTTCCCTTGTACACGTACGTCCCACCGTCATCCTTCACTTTTTTCCCGGAAATCGGGCAGTTGGCATTGACGACGTTCATCACACTCGCTTTCCCTTTAACTTTCGATTTCATCTTCATTTCGCCATTGTGCTTGTGCCCTTCGTGTCCTTTCATCTCTCCATTGTGTTTATGCCCCTCGTGTCCTTTCTTTGAATCCTTGAGGTATTTTTCGGGGTTCTTGATGAATTTTGCCTTGCACTTGGTACAGCAAAAATTGTACGTCTCGCCTTTGTACTTGTACGAGTAGTTCTTGCTGGCTTTCTCACCGGTGACCGGGCAGATCATCTGGGTTTTCTTGGATTTGCCCGTGGTAGCATTATCACCGCCGCCGTTCGACTGTGCCACCACGATCCCGCTGGCAGCAACGGTGATCATGAGGGCAAAAATCAGTTGTTTCATAGTTCACTCCTGTATGGTTTAAGTTACACTTCGTGCATGGATATCACTTTTTACCCGAAAGTAAAAAAGCGTTAGGTACAGTTTTGTCGCGAGCGCGACAATCCCTGATACCTGAATTTCTAATCAAAGTTATTTGACTTCGTAACCGTGTTCCTTGAGGTTCTTTTCCGCGTCCGCTATTGAGACTTTCTCCAGATGCATGCCGCACTTGGGACACCGGCCTTCTTCATCGGCGATAACGTTCCAATCCATCTGGTCCTGGTACACGAAACCGTCACCATTTTCATCGATCGCCTTAACGTTCACGGGAGAGCTTCGCTCCCAGGCTTGATCGCCATGAACGGATTCGGATCCCGTCATATGCTCTTCATTCTCCTCCATTTCGCTTTCATGCATCCCGTTTTCATGTTCCTCCATTTCGCCTTCATGCATCTCGCCTTCATGCACGTGATTTTCGTCGCTGTCCTTCGTCACTGCCGCCTTGTGCTCGGCTTTTTCCTGGTTTCCCTCGTTATTGCACGCGGCCAGCAATACCAGTGTGAGCATCCCCGTAAACAACAGGATAGATAGTTTACGCATGTACTACTCCTTTCCTTGAAATAATGATAAGTGATGAATACGTCTTGACAATATGTAAATGCCCGTCACTACCCATTTGAAAGATCCCGCGTGTTTGAAGCACCATAAAAGCTCAGTGGTTGATATTCACTTCTCGTTCGATTGGCAAACATAGCGTGTACGCAAACACGGTCGGTTCAATGTGACGGGCTCATCTATAAGCACCCCTGACAAGAACGTCCGGGGACCGGTTCTCTTTACAACCACGTTCCGTGTGGAATCGTTTCCCTACGCGGGGCCAAATATTTCCGATCGTGAGCATACTATTTTACAACGCGCAGGAATTTTGCGTTTATGGCCACGATCACCGTGCTCAACGACATGAGGACGGCTCCCATTGCGGGACTAAGCAGTATCCCAACGCCGTACAAGACGCCGGCGGCCAATGGTATTGCCACGGCGTTGTACCCGGTCGCCCACACGAGGTTCTGGATCATTTTTTTGTAGGTTGCCTGGGCAAGGTGGATGACCGAGACGACATCGAGGGGATTACTGCGCACGAGGACAATATCGGCAGTTTCGACAGCCACGTCGGTGCCGGCCCCGATGGCAATACCAACATCAGCCTGTGCCAGGGCCGGAGCATCATTGACTCCATCGCCCGTCATCGCGACCACCATTCCCTGGGCCTGAACCTCTTTCACCTTTTGTGCTTTTTCATGGGGCAATACTTCGGCAAAGTAATCGTCCAAATCCAGTTCGCGGCTTACCCAGCGTGCAACCTGTTTGTTGTCACCGGTGAGCATGATACTCTTAATTCCCATCTCCTTCAGGCGGGCAATCGCACGACGTGATTCCGGTCGAATCATGTCTGCAAGAGCAATAGCTCCGACAAGTTCTCTCTCAACCAGCACGAACACGACTGTCTTGCCCTCGGAAAACAGCCGTTGGATTTCATCGTTTTCGTACGCGATCCCTTGCTCCCGCAAGTAACCGGGACTCACGATCATCACGTGTCGTCCCTGGACCTTGCCTTCCGCCCCTTTGCCCGGAATCGCCCGGAATTCATCGACCGGGAGAGTCTCACGCGCGGCGGACACAATTCCTTTCGCGATCGGATGTTCGGAATTCGCTTCCACGCTGGCAGCAAACAACACCAGTTGTTCTTTTCCATTTGTGTTGCGAAGTGGGACAACGTCCGTTACTCCAAACTTGCCCTGTGTCAGCGTTCCCGTTTTGTCGAAAATTATCGCCTGGATATTGCGTGCCTGCTCGAAAGCCACGCGATTCCTGATCAGAAGACCGTTCCGGGCCGATATCGACGTGGAAACCGCAACCACGAGTGGAACCGCCAATCCGAGCGCGTGCGGGCAAGTGATGACCATGACGGTCACCGTTCGTTCCAGGGCAAACGCGAAGTCGGCATCCATGATAAGAAGCCAGACCAGCATGGTAATTGCCCCACCCGCCAGGGCAATGACAGTCAACCAAAGGGCCGCGCGATTCGCCAGATCCTGTGTTTTCGATTTACTCTCCTGCGCTTCCTTGACCAGTTGGATGACCTGGGAAATGTATGAATCCTTCCCGGTTTTCTTGACCTCCACAACAAGGGAGCCCTCCCCGTTGATCCCGCCGCCGATTACTGTCGCGCCGGTTCGCTTCATGACCGGCACCGATTCCCCCGTAAGCATCGATTCATCCACCGATGATTCTCCCTCAACGACCGCACCGTCGGCGGGAATTTTTTCACCAGGTTT
>JAJRXL010000142.1 GCA_024276335.1 Bacteroidota bacterium | reverse complement strand
GCCCTTGTTCCGCCGTACGAAGTACAGCCCGATCATTATCATGAGGAGCAGGTAGAAAACGACGACGTAAAATTCCGTGCGTTCGAAGAGTGGCATCATGCGGGTGAACGCCTGTCGGTTGTGGGGTGACGGTGGTTGATCATCAGAGGAAAGAGATGACGAACGTGGATTCCTTCGTCACGTTGGCTGTGAAATCGACGTACAGGCTTTGTTCTATTTTCTGTACCCGGTGGCGAACGGGACGGCCGCCCCCTGTTACACCGCGCACCCTGCGCCCTTTGGGCAGCAGCACATGAAAATGGATCTCGGATTCCGGCGTATTCACGACAAGTGAAATGCCCCGCGGCGAATTGTCGAACTCGTAGGAAAGATACGCTCCGGATGCGGCGTACGAAACGCTCACCTCCGCGTGATCAACTCCGGCGGCGATCCAGCGCGGTGAAAGGGTGACGTCCTCGAAGCGCTTCAGCAGGTCTTCCACGCCCGCGAGTCCTTCCACGAGCGCGTACAGCATGGCGCTGGAACCCCACCCGTCGGTCGGGGTCGCTTCCGGGCTCGTGCTGGAATCGGGAGAGGCAGGCGTGCCGTCCGGTTGATACCACAGGTACGTCTCGCCTTTTTCCGCGATGAGACGGTAGTACCGTTCGAGGATATCGATTCCGTATGATTCGAAACCGTGATCGAACGCGGCCCGGGCCAGCTCGCCGCCGACCAGGGGCATGATGCCGCCGTTGCAATACGTGCCGCCGCGCAGTCGCTCGTCGCCGAACACGCCGTCCGGGAAGGGGGGATCGATGGAAAACCATTCCGCGAAGGCCTTCGAGCGCTGCCTGCGCCGGAGGTACTCCCTGATGATCGAGACGGCCTGGTCGTGCGAAGCGACGCCCCGGTTGATGTCCATGGGATTGCTGAGACTGAGCTGCGCCGCTTCGTCGACGCCGGGAACGCTCACGGGGGTGAGTTTCACGAAATGGGTGTAAAAGCTTCCGTTCCAGCAAGCGGCGTTCATTGCCCCGCGAATTGCCTTCGCGCGTTCGGACCACTCGCGGGCCTTTTCTATCTCGTTGAAACGCAGGCACAGGTCGGACATGATGCGGAAAGCCTCGTAGTAACCGCTGTTGTCCCCGTGCATGATGCCCCAGAATGTATGATTGTCGATCTGGAACTGGAGCCAGTCGTGTTTCCCCGCCGTGTAGGCGAAATCCCAAGTATCGATGGTATAGGCGCGCTTGACGAGACCGGTCCGCTCGTCCCGCCGCCAGGGATGCGTCAAGGCGTAACTGAGCGCGCGTTCCATGGAGGGGAGCACGCGTTGAATCCAGGTGTCGTCTCCCGAAGCCTGCCAGGCGAGGTACGCGGCCTTGACGAAGCGGTACTCGACGTCTGCCTCGACGGGTACACGGACGTACTTCGTCCAGTTCTCGCGCTCGCACGGGAGCTTCTCGGGAAACGTGGTGAAGTAGTCGAAGATTCTGCCGTTCGCGGCCTGGGTTTCGGCAAAGTGCTCCACGACACTCTTGACGTCCGGTTCGAAGTACCGGATTCCGCGCATCATATCGCTGTAGTCCCGGATCCAGATCGAACGGGCGTCCGGACTCCGGTAGCCTCGTATATTCCTGCCGTCGATAACCACGTCCATTGCGTCCCGTTCGAGGAAGGAGCGGACAAGGGGAACCATCTTATCGAACTCAACCTTGCCGGTGCGGATTTCGGTGGATGGGGTCATGACGTGTATTGATGAAAGTGAAATGAGGCGCCTGCAAATGTGTCCCGGCCCGGGAATAAGCCGACCGGCGGTCTTGCTCAAAATAAAAACAAGCTCGACGGGCAACAACACCAAGGAGAAAGAACCGCAATGCTTTCTTGGTCAGCGGGAGGAGCGGAAGGATGGTTTTTCAAAGATACAAAACATCCCCTGCGCGAAAGCTCCGCACAGGGGATGAAGGAGGAACGGCACGAGGTACGACTACTTGGGCATGCGGAACGCGATAAAGAGGGTTCCGTCCCGTCGATGGATAAAGAACAGGATGGATTCGCCGGGTTCGGCTTTTTCCAACTGTTTCTTGAATTCTCCTACCGTGAAGACAGGTTTCTGGTTCACGCTCTGGATGAGATCGCCTTCCTGGATCCCCGCCTCCCAGGCGACGCCGCCGCGCGTGATGCGGGTCACGACCACGCCTTTCATGTTCTCGGGAAGATTGTACTTCTCGGCCAGCGAACGGTTGACCGTCTGGACCGTCATACCGAGTTTCTTCATCACGCTCTTCTCCATCTCGGGTGCGGCCGTGTCTTCGGGTAGTTC
>JAJRXL010000141.1 GCA_024276335.1 Bacteroidota bacterium | reverse complement strand
CAGGCACTCAACGAGCGACATTACGGAGAGCTCCAGGGGCTGAACAAGGCGGAAACCGCGAAAAAATACGGTGAAGAACAAGTGCACTTGTGGCGCCGGAGTTATGACGTACGCCCTCCCGGTGGGGAAAGCTTGAAGGATACCGCGGAACGAGTCCTGCCGTACTACCATGAAAAGATTGAACCGGAGCTGCGGGCGGGACACGACGTTCTCGTTGTCGCGCATGGAAACAGCCTGCGCGCCCTCGTGATGTACCTGGATAAACTGAGCAAGGAGGACGTCTTGCAGTTGAACATCCCTACCGGTGTGCCGCTGGTGTACGAGATGGATACCGATCTCAATATTCTGAAAAAGGAATACATTTAATTGTCTTCCGACCACGGCCGGCAATGATTGCGTTCCGGGGGGATAGGTGCATTTACGTAGTTTCGACAGGAGTCATTGGTTGTGAGAAAGAAGGCTGCCAGAGTAACGATGAAGAAAACAACGGACAGTAATGCTGAGCGTCAGCCGTTCCAACTTTCAAAACGTGCTGTCATTATTGCTTCCGTCGTGGCGGGTGGGGTACCGCTGGTTTCCACACTCGTTTATGTCCTTGGTTTTCCCGGCGCCTATGGTTTCCCTCTCGACGATCCCTGGATACACCTGACGTTCGCCAGGAATCTGGTCGAATATGGGGCATACTCGTATTTCAAGGACCTCGTTGTAACATCGGGTAGTACTTCACCGCTGTACACGTTCATCCTGGCACTGGGCTGGTTGTTCTTCCGCCGGGAATTCCTCCTCAGCTACATCATCGGTGGGTTGTCCTTTGCCGCTGCAAGTGTGTATTTCTTTCACCTTGCCAGGCTCATGTTCAAAAAAGAAGATTTACTGGCGATGCTTGCTACCGCGATTTTCGTTCTCATTCCTCGTGTCGACGCGGCGGCTCTCAGTGGAATGGAAACATCGCTGTTCATCTTCGCTCTGGTTGCCACGCTGTACTATTACATGGCGGGAAAGCGCTGGGCCTTCAGTGTCTTTGCCGGGCTTCTGGTTTGGACGAGGCCGGATGGATGGATACTGCTGTTTGCTCTCGTACTCAGCGAATTATACCACTGGTACGGCGTAAAGCCGGAGAGAGGGAGCAGGCGGGAATCGTTTCTCTTCGCGCGTGAAATGGTGTTTCCGGCAACGGCGTTTCTGGCGTTGATAGTGGCGTACACGGTATTCAACCAGGTATTGAGCGGGGCATTCTTTCCCAACACCCTAGCGGCCAAGGCGAAGTATTATGGAGCCGGAGCTTCGAGCTCGTATTGGCAGCAAGTCTTTTACTTTTACCTGGGCTCGCCAATGACGCTTATCGGTCTTGGTTCCATCGTTTCCGTAGTGACCGTGGCTCTTTTGTTAATCAAGAGGGAATCCATCGAGGTGCTTTCCTCGTTTCTGTTTATCGCGGGAATGATACTTGGCTACTGGATGATAATTCCTTTTCTTTACCAGGATGGTCGTTACTTGATACCGACCTTGCCATTCTTCGTGTTGTGCGGTGTTTGGGGGTGGCGGGCAGCCTTCGAGGCGCTGGCGGATGCCATCCCGGCCCGGCCGATTCGGTCGCTTGCATCGGGAGCGCTGATCCTCTTACTCGTGGTTGTCGTAATTATCGAGGCGGCGGGTTGGCAAACGAAGAAGCAGGAATTTTATCAAACCTGCCGGTACATCTCTGACCGCCAGGTCAGGACCGCCCGGTGGATAGCGGAGCACCTGCCACCGGGAAGCGTTATCGCTACGCACGATATCGGTGCGATCGGCTTTTATTCCGGGCGGCGTGTGGTTGACATGGTCGGCCTGGTGTCGCCGCGGGTGATCCCCATGATCGGCAACCTGACCGCCCTGGTCAACTATCTCAAGGAACAACGTGTAACGCACCTGGCCGTGCTACGCAACTGGTTCGAAGTCGTCAACCAGCGACCTCTCTTTAGCACGGATTTGCTGCGTCCTGAAATCATGGAAGTCTTCCGCTTCTTGCCGGGAAAAACGCATATCATGTCCCAACCGGCCTCGCGCATGAACGGAAAAGCGGCATATCTCATGAAACTTGGAAGGTACCGCGAGGCGTTCTCCATCCTGCGGGAATCGTTCAAGATTGATCCGCAATCCAGCAAGACTGTGATCATGATCGGTATTGCGCAACTGGCTGAAGGGGATACGACGCGGGCGATCCAGGCCTTTGAGCAAGCGATCAAGTTGCAACCGGATAATGTTACCGCGCTTGCCTCGCTGGGCATGATTTATTCTTCAAAGAAACGACACTGGGAAGCGTTACGGTTGTTGAAGCGAGCGGTGGAAATCGAGCCGAAGGATCAAACCTTCCAGAAGACGTATTACGATGCGTGGATGCGGTACAGGGTTGACTCGTTGAACGCTCTCGGATGGGTCACCGAAAAACGTTCCGTGACGTTTCGCTGATGCTATGAGAACACCGTCAGCGGTCATCTTCACGCTGCCAACACTAAACATGAGCGGTAGCTCGTGACTTTTCTTATCCTTTCTTGTGGAAACGGCCCAGGGCGCATGCATGCACGACTACGGGTGTTGCTGTTCGTGCCTGCTTTGCTACTTTGTCACGCCGGGACCGCGATTCCGCAACCGATGGAACGTTCAACTCATGCCGCAAAGTTCGAAACGCGGGCCGTGTGGGTGGCTACGATCTTTGGACTGGATTGGCCGTCGCGGAGCAGGGGAAAACCGGCAGCTGAACAGCGAAAGGAATTGCTGGAGATATTCGCGAACGTGGACCACCAGCATTTCAACACCGTGTATTTCCAGGTGCGCTCGCGGGGAAACGCGTTGTACAAAAGTTCGCTGGAGCCATGGGCCCTGGAACTGACCGGCCACCTGGGACAAGATCCCGGGTGGGATCCGCTGGCAGTTGCCGTGAAGGCCGCGCACGACAAAGGGATGGAAATTCACGGCTGGTTCAACGTGTTCAAAGTATGGAGCGGAGGCAACCGCGTTCCCCGTTCCGAACCGCTTCACGTTGCGTTGGCACATCCGGAATGGGTGAGACAAGTCGGTGACGAAATCTGGATCGACCCCGGCATTCCCGAGGCCAGGCGATATATCGTGGATGTTATCGTGGACTGCGCAAGCAGGTACGACCTAGACGGCGTGCACCTGGATTACATCCGCTATCCCGGTGCATCGTTCGATGACCGGGAAACATTTCGGCGGTACGGCCAGGGGCAGAAGCGGGAAGAGTGGCGAAGACAGAACGTCTCGTTGTTCGTCGAGGAATTATCCCGCCGTCTTCGGCAAACACGGCCCTGGATAAAAATCGGTGCAGCGCCGATCGGCATCTACCGGAACATCGATGGAGTGCGTGGATGGCAGGCGTATTCGGCTGTTTACCAGGATTCCAGGCTGTGGTTGCGGGAAGGCTGGCTGGATTACCTTGCGCCGCAGATATATTGGGGATTGAAATCAAAGGGCAGCCGGATCGATGTGTCCGCTCTTGCACGGGACTGGTTCCAAAACGCGGCGGGCAGAAGTATCGTTGCGGGGCTGGCAGCGTACAAGAAGAACGTGGCGAATCACCTTGAGCGCCTGATCGATACCATGCGCGTCGTCGGACTCGACGGTCAATCGTTTTTTCGCTACGCATTCGTTCGGAAACATGGCCTGTTCGGACAACGATACGCGGAGCGCTCGCTGCCCGCCCGCATGTCGTGGATGCCATTCCAATCACCGCCGCCGGCGACGTTCAGTGTCGTTCGAACCGACAAGGGGAATCACGTGGAATGGCAGGCTATGCGCGGCGCGCAGTCGATCAGGTGGTTCGTGGTTTACCGTGCCGATGGCCTAAAACCGGACATTGATAATCCGCGGAATATCTACCGGACATTTTTCCATGACCGCCATCAATTTTTCGATACGACGGGATCGGAAACGCACCAATACGTGGTTACATCGTTGTCGCCCTCAGGCCTGGAAAGCCCGCCTGCACGAGCAATCGCCACGCGTATATCGACCGTAGCGCCTTTCCTGGCAAGGGTATATCACTCCGGATTGTCTATTTCATTGTACCCAGCCGGCAACATTCTCCTGGTCGGCTATACAATTTCAAAGCGCGCGCATGTGAACCTTCGAATCCTGGGAAGCGATGGCCGCGAGATTATTGCCCTGGTGGATAAAGACAAGGCGCCTGGCATCCACGTTGCCGGGATCGCGCTCGACCACCTTCCTGCCGAAAAGATGACGCTTCGGCTGGAAGCCGGTGTGTTTAAGGTGGATCGGATCTTCTCCTTTCCTGATTGATGATGAACAGCGCGCGTGATACGATCCGCAATCGTTGCAGCAATGTTACGGCGTTCGAGCGACACTACGCGGAAATACTCCGAAGGGTCGTGCCGGTTCTCGGGGCCAGGGTCGCCGAATTCGATTACTTGCTCCTCGGAGAACTTGCAACCGTTCCCGATCCGACAGCATGCCTTGTCCATCTTCAGAGATTCCTGGATGCCTCGTTCAGCGAGCGAAACATCATATTCGACTTCACGCGGTACCCGGTGCTCCTGCATACGTTTTCCCGGTTGACGGGATACTCGTCTTTTCTTGCGGACGTGCTTGTCCGTGATGCCGAATTGTTCCGGTGGCTGACTGCAACGGATACACTGCAGCAATCGCTCCGGAAGAAGGACATCGAGCTGGAAATCGAGCGAGCGCGTGCACTGTTTGAATCGAGGAGGAGTCGTGACCGCGCGCTTCGACGTATTCACCGGCGTAATTTTCTCCGCATTGCAGCGCGGGATATCCTGGGTGAAAGTGATCTCCGGGAAACGGTTGCCTCCTTGACCGTCCTCGCGGAATCGTTCATCACTGCCGCTCTTGACGAGACCCTGCACGACGTTGCTTCGCGTTTCAAGTTTCGCCCCGGTTGTTCTTTTGTGGTCTTGGGATTGGGAAAACTTGGCGGGGCGGAGCTCAACTACAGTTCCGACATCGACCTGATATGCATATACGACAACGACGATTCGACCGCTTCGGAGAGGTGCCAGGAGTTTTTCAATGCCCTTGTCCGGGGCATGGTACGTTTCCTTTCCGGGCACGATATCGAAGGATTCATGTACAGGGTTGATTTGCGACTGCGCCCCGAAGGCGGGGCGGGGTTGCCTGTCATATCGTTGCCGGCCGCCATGGCGTACTACGAGAGCCGTGGATCGTTCTGGGAACGGCAGATGTTGATCAAGGCCCGCCCGGTGGCGGGAGATCGAAGATTGGGGGAGCGATTCCTGGAACTCGTTACACCGTTTGTCTACCCGAGGACCCGGCTTGATTTACCTGGTGAAATATTCGCACGAATCCATGCGGACCGGCGGAAGTCTTTATCGGGTGAGGAGAACGTAAAATATCGTCGCGGAGGAATCAGGGATATCGAGTTCCTGGTCCAGGCGCTCCAGCTTTTACATGGCCCCGCGGACCCATCTGTGCGATGCCCGGGAACACTTCCAGCGCTCGACGCCCTGGTGAAGGGAGGATACTTGTCCGAAGATGACGGCGCTGCCTTGCGGAATACCTACACGTACTTGAGAGAAGTCGAGCACCTGTTACAACTGGAACGCAACGTTCAGACTCATGAGCTCCCGTCATCGCCGGTGGAACAGCTTGCTCTCGCACGCAAGCTCGGTTTGGAAGACTGGACGGAATTACAGGCACGGTTGGAACGATGTTGTGATTCAGTGGTGATGATCCAGGGACAGGTATTTGCGGATGATCAATCCAGGAAAGGATGGGGTTCATTTGACCCGGAACGATGGAGCGAGAGATTGCGCACCTTCCGGTTTCGGCATCCGGGCGAAT
>JAJRXL010000140.1 GCA_024276335.1 Bacteroidota bacterium | reverse complement strand
TCATCGCGTACGCGGAGTACGTGAGGATATCGACTTCATCCCTGAGCGCCGTTTCAGCACAATCGAGTTTATAACGGACTTTTCGAGTCGTTCCCTGGATGTCGAGAGCGTCGGCGATATCGTAGATGATGCATCGAGCGCCCAGGAAGGACTTGTCAACATACCATTTCCACCACATGGGAAACATGACCATAACGATTGCGTCGGCTAAAGAACCTGGGGGAAATTTCTTCCTGAACCAATTCCGGAATATCCACCTGTCCAATGCAGGCGTGAGGCTGTTTCGTACGGCCGTTGGCACCATGGGAGGCGTATGGATTCGCAGTCTTTCGGGGATGCCGTTGTACGAGAAGCCGTTTTGCCGACTGACCGGTGAAAACACCCTGTCCAGGAAAGTTCTCATTTTTCCTGCTGCTGATGGTGGAATCTCGATAAAATCCACGTTGTGTCCGTCGGTGGCGAGCTGACGAGCAAGGGCGTGTTCGCGTTGAGGAAGACTGTCGAATGTCGTCAGTCCAAAGAAAACGAAATGCTGGGGACGTCGTAAGGTCATGAAACTGTCAGTGGATGTACGGTTAATGGTTCGCTCTTGGTGCAAATGGATTATCGTTCGGTGTACAGGGCAAGATGCTGCAAGGCGATTGATTTCCAACTCAGACGTGAAATAAATTTTTCGGCCTTGTCAACAACGTAATTATAGCTGTCTGCTTCATCTTCCCGGAGAAGCCTGCTCAGTAATTGAACCATCCCCTCTTCCTCGTACCCGATGAATGCCATGTGTTCAATCGCCGGAATTGATTTAAAATACTGCTTTTTAATTTCTGAAAAAGCTGGGATTACCGCCGGTCGCTTGAAGTGAAATGCATCGAACAGCGCGAGAAATCCCGTACATACGACAAACGCTGCGGTTTGCAGTTCCTCCTCGACGGAATTCGTTGCCGGGACGTGTGAGATTTCCAGTTTCTCCGAACGCAGCGCCAGCAAGGCTTGGAGCAGGCTGCCGTTTCCAACGAGTCTTAGGGACAATGGTTCTTCAACGGTGGCGGCTACGTCGCGAAGACATCGAACGAACGGCAATATTTCCGTGTCCCGTTCCAACCTTCCGATATAAGCAAACCGGCGATGGATCGGCGTGTGTTCGTTAGTGCTGCGATGAACAGGGGCCCCGAGATAGTAACTGTCGATCTTGTGCCCATAATACTTTGCGATGTAGTCCCCCACCCCCAGCCGCACGTGCATGAGCCACGATGTGAATCTCCGGAGGATCTTGTGCGCCGTCCGGATGGGCCAGCCCTCGAAGCCGTGATATGTAATGGCATACGTAGGTTTAAGTAAAACGAAACGCAGGGGCAGGAACCAGTTGATGAAGGTCGTGAAATCATGGAAATGCAAGACATCCGCCCGGGCGAAGTCCTTGCGGTGCCGCCACATCCAGAACCAACAACGGAATCGGGTCCACGGGCGCCGTTGCGGAACGTGGAAACGTATGACACGATACGCGGGAGTATCCTGCCAACCTTCCCTGTCACGTGATTGCGTCACCACCGTAACGTCGTGACCAAGCGTGGACAAGGCCGACGCGAGGTGATGGACGCTGAGTTCAATCCCTCCGATGTCCGGCAGGAATCTATGGGTGAAGAAAAAAATAGTCATTGCGGGAATTATTTAGAAGCCGGATAAATCTGCTGGAAAAACTCATATCGTGGCGGCTTCCCTTCGCGAGGCGAATAACCGTAATCCTTGACGAAGGCCCCGTCAGGCAAGTCATCACTGGGGTCCCAGGGTTTGTCATAATCCGTCCCGTCGCGATAGAGAAACGAAAGCGATTTGAAGGCATTCCATTTTCGTTGCCATGCCCTTCCTTCCCCGGACTCGAGGTCAAGGAAATGCGTGATGTGATCGTGATAGTTGTATTCGGGAAAGCACGTGAAGACGCGCAGGTCTTTTCTTTCAACCTTGTAAACAGCATTGGAAACGAGATCGTGCACGGTTTGATGCAGGTAATTTCCGTATTCCCCGTCTTTTCCATGCGTAAATACGAGCGACGGGCGCTCATTCTTTAGGAGGCGTTCGATTTCACTACCGATCGCCTTCCGTATCCGCGTTCCCGGTCCGAACGTTTTGACGTAATCAAGACCGGGGTACTCCCCAATTTGACGCACAAGCTTTCCTTCCACCAAGAGAGAAAAGTCCATCACGGAGACGGAGATACCAAGCTCGCGAGCATACCTCTTGATAACCGCAAGCTTATTTTCAGCCATGTGATCGGTTGTAACGATAACTTTGCCGTCGGCCATGACACCAATTGCATTGAATCCTCCAATGCTGCTCGATGGCTCATCAGAAAAACCTTTGGATCCGTCTGCGCCATTGGAAACAAGGAAAACCCAAACGTTCCATCCACGGGAAGCGGCATACGCAAAAAGGCCGCCAGCCAGAAGTATTTCATCGTCCGGATGGGCAAAAATACCAACGATGGTTTTACGATGGACTCCGGGATTATCCAGCAACTTTCCCAGGTCGCGAAACCCCCGCGCCTGCAATTCTGCTGGTGATTTCAGGTATCCTTCATGGTCGTCACTGTCGAAAACGCTCCGGAAGTAATCGATCTTCAACCGTTGGGCGTCGAACCGGTTGTTCATGAAATTCCGTTTGTACACGACCGGATGGTCCACGCCGGGCCATTCATCGAAATCCCATGTCCCGTGTTCAATGCCCCGTGGCAGATCATAATCAGGCCGGTACATCGATTTATCCAGACGGTACAAGCTGTCGACTTGAGAATGCACCTTTCCGCCCCACAGGACGAGAACGGTTGAAACAAGAGTGATTATTGTATGTAATCTCGGCATGATGACACGTAAGGGTGTTTCGGTTTCTTCGGCTTACCTTTGCGAAGCGGCGAATGTTCCTTCGACACGAAATACCCCGATGGTCTTAGGGACCCTGTCTCCGTTTGTTCTGTGTTTTGGAAATCAACCCGGTCTGATGGAGTACATCAAGGTACTTCTGTTTTCGACGAAGGAGATTCTCCCTGGTAAAGAAATCACGGAGCCGTTTTCTTTCCAGCGACATCTCCCCGATTTCCGCCGCAACGATAATGGTCAAGGATGAATAGTAGAACCAGAAGAATGTTGCGGCCACCAGCAGATATGGGCCATACACTCTTCCGATTTTCCAGAAATGCACGATGTAAAACCCGAACACTTCGCGCGCGGCTTCCCACATCACAAGGCTCACGGTGCTGCAGAGCAAGGTCACACGCAAGGGTATTTTCTTGTCCGGTACGAAGTAAAAGAGCATACAAAACATGATGAACAGACTGGATGTTGCCATTGCTCGCGGCAACATGCTTTCGACCATCCAGCGCCAGAACGCTCCATCAATCCAGGAAGGCCCCAATTCACTGGCAAAGGAGATGGCATAACTCAAAATGGTAACAACGATAAAAAGCACCCCGATGATGGCGAGAAGCGCGAAGTCCTTAAGCTTCGATACCAGGATGTTCGACATGGGCTGCGCGTGGAAAACCTTGTTGAAGACCGTGCGGATACTGCTGAATAGTGCGCTGGACGTCCAGACCAACCCGGCGACGCCGAGAATCCCGGCGAGGGACCTTCCCCGAATGAAATCCTCGAGAGTCAAGAGGACCTGACGCTGTATCTCTTCGCGTTGAAACGGCAACAGGCGCAACGAGTCGATATACGAGTTTACCGTGGCCATGGCACTGTCCGGATCGAGATAGGTCGCGAGAATGTACATGGCCAACAAGAGAATCGGGACGATACAGATGATGGCATTGAACGCAATACCCGCAGCCAGCAGGAAGATGTGATGATCGTCCATGTGTTCCACCAGGCGAACAACGTACAACCATGCTGATCTTACCCTGCGCAGCGAAATAAAATCTTTGACAAAAGCTTTCAAACGCCGGTACGAAGCATTGCCTCTCATCACCATTTTACTTGAGTAATCGTGGCAAGCTCAATGAATACGCTTTTGAAATCGAGTCTAACGGCATGGCGATATCACTGTTTATTTCGAGGACGGAACCTCCCACTGTGCCGATAACCGCGGCTGGAACTCCCCGCATCTTTGCAAGCCGTATCAATTCGTCCACCATTGGGGGGTGGACACTGAGGATGATGCGGGATTGACTTTCACCGAAGTATAATGCGTCGCGCCTCATCTTGTCTATGATGGTTACGACGGCGGCAATGGGTGCGGCGTTCAAGATACAGCACTCGGCCAAAGCGACAAGCAATCCACCATCCGATACATCGTGAGCCGAACACACAAGCCCTGTCTGGATTGCATCGAGAGTCATGGCTTGCAACTTCAATTCTTCCTCGATATCAAAATACGGCGCATCTCCTGCAACAATGCCATGTACTTGCGCCAGGTATTCACTTGCGGAAAGGTCCTCTCTGTTTCTTCCCAGAAGAATGATGGCGTCGCCCTCATGTTGGAAGCCTGTCGGTACAATACATTCCGGATTGTCGATTAGTCCGACCATTCCTATTACGGGAGTGGGATACACGGCGCCCGTCGGATTCTCGTTGTAAAAGCTGACATTCCCACCGGTGACCGGTGTTCCAAAAGCGCGACAGGCCTCGCCGATCCCAAGCACGGCCTCTTTGAACTGATAGAAGATTTCCGGTTTGTATGGATTACCGAAATTCAAGCAATTCGTAATGGCCAATGGTTTCGCACCGGCACACACGACGTTTCTCGCCGCTTCCGCCACGGCGATCATGGCTCCTATCCTGGGGTTCAAGTACACGTACCGGCTGTTGCAATCGGTCGACATAGCCAAGGCCTTTTTCGTTTCTTTGACGCGCACAACGGCCGCGTCACCACCCGGGTAAAGCACCGTGTTCGTGCGTACCGACGTATCGTACTGTTCAAAGACCCATTGCTTCCCTGCGATGTTTGGACTCTCCCAGAGAGCGAGAAAGACATCCTGCATGTCCGGTGGCACGGGAACGGTGTCTGGATTAAACTTCCGTGTTTCATCCAGGTAGGCCGGTCTGCGGCTTTCCCGGTGATACACGGGAGCGCCGCCTCCCAGCACCAACGATTTCGCGGGAACGACGGCTTTCTCTTCTCCTTCGTACCGGATTATCACAAACCCGTCATTCGTCACGTGTCCAATGATGACAGCGGGCAAGTCCCACTTCTCGAAAATTTCCTTGACCCGTTTCTCGCATCCCTTCTTCACAACGACCAGCATACGCTCCTGGGATTCGCTAAGCAGTATTTCGTATGCAGTCATTCCTTTCTCACGCTTTGGAACCAGGTCCAAGTCGATTTCCATTCCGCTGTCCCCGTGGGCGCTCATCTCCGTGGTGGAACAGGTAATTCCCGCGGCGCCCATATCCTGGATACTGACGATGAGGTCTTCCTTGATAATCTCAAGGGTCGCTTCCATGAGAAGCTTTTCGGTAAAAGGATCGCCCACCTGTACGGACGGCCGTTTTTCCTCACTGGCCTCGGATATCTCTTCGGACGCAAACGTCGCGCCGTGAATCCCGTCGCGACCCGTGGCCGCGCCCACGATCAAGACCGGGTTACCCGCGCCTTTTGCCGTCGCGCTTGCCGTCCTGTTGTGCCTTACAAGGCCAATGGCCATCGCATTGACGAGGGGGTTCGCATTGTACGATCTATCAAAAAATGTTTCTCCTCCCACCGTGGGAACACCGAAACAATTTCCGTAATCACCTATACCCCGTACGACGCCTTTAACCAGATACTTGACATGATCGTCGTTGATATCACCGAAACGGAGTGAATCGAGAATGGCGATGGGCCGTGCGCCCATGGTGAAAATATCGCGCAGTATCCCCCCAACACCGGTCGCGGCCCCCTGGTATGGCTCTATCGCCGACGGGTGATTGTGGCTTTCAATCTTGAATGCAACAGCCCATCCATCCCCGATGTCTACGAGACCTGCATTCTCCTCGCCGGCGCTCACAAGCAACGGACCTCCGGACCTGGGCAGCGTCTTCAGCATGGCGATGGAATTCTTGTAGCTGCAGTGCTCGCTCCACATCACGCTGTACATACCAAGTTCGGTGTAATTCGGTACACGCCCGAGGAACTCAATGATCTTCTCGAATTCTTCTTCCGTCAGTCCGAGTTCTTTTGCGAGTTCCAGGTTGACTTCCGGTTCAGCTTTCATATCGTAATTCTGACACCGTTTGATAAAAAGAGTTTTGATACAACAAAGCGCCTCCAATGACACAGGCAAGAATAGTGGCAACGTTCATGAACGGAACGATCAGTAAGGGGATACAGGCGAGCCCAAATCCCGCTGCGAGAAACGGACGCGAAAATACCGTCTTTATCCTAGCTGTCAATGCCAACTGTTGCCTTTCCATTCCATAGTCCATGAACTCGTAGGCAAACACAAAGATACTGAGAAGAAAACTCAGTACCAGTGACAGTATCGATCCTACCGCCGGTATAACGCTCAGCGTCCATACGAGAAGGTACGCAGTCAGGATGACAAGCAGGCGTTTCACTTCCATGAGTATATCGTGAAGGGCCGTCCGGAAAGCGGATCGCGACGTTGTTGCGTCTGGCATACCGAATTCATCGAATATTCTCCCGGCGAGACGGGTCTTGAACGGGCCCAGGAGAATGGAGAACAGCAGGAAGGCCATTGCGAAGGCAACCGCCATGAGCACCACCAGTCCAACAACGTACAATCCGTAGCGGGCGATATCCTGGTACCATGCTGCCTGTCCCGTCTGCTCACTGATCCATCCCACAAACGCGGGAAAAAGAATCTGCAACGTGATCCATACGGATGCCGCTAATCCAACAAGACTGAGCAGGATCGGGATTAGGCTGTGTTTGAGAACACCTGGATGCCGTAACATATATAGCATTCCCTTGAACGGAAAAGATATTCCCGCAAAGAAATCACGTATCCAAAGGGGCAGTGTTGAAAGGTTTTCTGGGCTCATTCAGCATGTAAAATACGAAAATAGCACCGATCCTGAAGACCACCCCGGCAAATACCGACTGCGCGAGTGAACCCGCTACATATCAAAAAAACAGCCCCATGTTCATTCACGGGGCTGTCGTCTACAGGGAACACATTGACAAGCGTATCAAACTACTCGCCGAGAAACATGCTGATCATGGCGTCGAATGTTCCGGGAGCGATTGTCATTCCCGGCTGATA
>JAJRXL010000139.1 GCA_024276335.1 Bacteroidota bacterium | reverse complement strand
GTGAAATATATTCTCGGCAAGGCATGGGCGTCACGCTTTCACACGAAAGTTCGATGGAGGCCCGATCCTGCCGTTATGAAACGGCTCGTCTGGATGGGATTCCCTTTCCTGCTTCTTAACGGGGCGCATTTTGCCATGCAGCGACTGGATGTCATTATTTTGTCCTGGCTCGTTGCCAGTAGAATCGATGTAGGATTTTACGCGGCCGCTTCCAAGCTTATCGTGTCATCCCTGTTTTTTATCGGCGCATCGGGTACCCTGCTATACCCCATGATGGGAACCCTGATAAAAGCCGACAGGGAGAGAGCGCGTCTGCTGTATAGAAAAGCGTCGCTTTACCTGGCTGTGTTTTCAACATTCATTGCCGTCGCTTTTTACGTTATGGCGCCGTTAATCGTGCGCATCCTGTACGGTGATGGATTTGAGCAGTCGGTCCTCGTGATGCGCGTATTGTGCTGGTTTATTCCTTTGAATGCGATCGGATTGATGGGAAGCACAATCCTCATGGTGGGTGGCAACGTATGGCGTGTCGTTTGGGCGAATATTATAGCCCTCCTCGTGATGATCAGCGGGGAATTCATCTTGATTCCGATATTGGGAATACAGGGAGCGGCGGTTGGCCTGGTGGGAGCCGAACTCATTCCTCTTCTCTTGTATACAATCGCGGTGGTCAGGATATTCGACTTTCATTTGCCTGTCGCGAAAATCGCGGGAGTCGTGTTGGCAGCCGTCCTTGCAATTGGTCTTCAAACTTTTGGAGGTTTGAACCAGGAATGGAGCGCTATCGTCTTTCCACTGGTTGTGATGACTCTGGTGATTGTTGTTGGTAGAATTATTACAATGGATGATGTAAGACAGATCCGCGCCATGGTGTTTCGATGGGAGTTCTTGAAAACATGAAAGAGGGAAAGAGGGGAGTCGTATTGTTGAACAGATGGCCGTGGCTGCGAGCGGCGGTGGGTGAAGGATTTACGGTTATTCTCATCAGCGTCTTTCTTGTTTTGACCGCATCGAGGATGGTCGAATCCACTGCCTATCTTGCCGCGTTCGCCATGCTGGTAGCAGCGATCAGTCTGGTCATTATCGATCTTCGATCAGCGTTATTTCTCTTTTTGGTATTTCTTTTTTCATACGAGGAATTCAATCTCAGCAGCACGGAAGCATTCAAACAATTAGGATCGACAACTTCGGTTGTTGCGGTGCAGGTATTTGGGTTGACCCTGATGGACGTTGCCATTGCCGTCTTCCTGCTGGCATTGGTGATACGGGAACTGTTCGAATCCCGTGAGCGAGGCTATTGGAAGATCCTTCCGTTGGACGTTTACTTTCTTCCCCTGCTTATCCTTTACATTTTTGCGGCGATCAACGGATTGTTCCATTACCTGAAACCGGGCAATTACACCTGGGAATTGAAGGATGTGGGATATGTTGTCGCCTTTTACTTCCTGGCCAGCAGGGTCTTTCGCAAGCCCGGTGACTATTCCAGGATTGCCGTCATGTGCCTGGTTGTCATTTTTACTAAGTCGATTTTCTTCATCGTACGGTATAGCCTGGGTGGGGGATTGTTCTCGGGGTACGAATATCGGCGTCTTTTCATGGGCAGTGATATTCCATTTATGGCGATGGCTCTTCTGATCTGGGTGGGGATGTATTTTGTTTATAAATCCGAATCCCACAGGCTGCGATTCGCAATGCTCGCGATTATTGGCTATTTCACCGTTCTCGTTATTGCCAGCCTGGGGCGCGCCACGATAGTATTGAGCACTGTTACGTTAGTGGCTATTTTCCTCTTGTTCAGGAAGGAGGTCGGGATAAAAACCGTCTTGACCGCGTTGGGATTCCTTGTTCTGGGGGGGCTCGTCTTTTACAATTTCATTCTCAGCGAAGGCAACCGGGCACTGATCAGCTACGTAATGCAGAGCGCCTTCAATTGGTTTGATGCCGTCGTGTTGTACAGCGACATGTCTATTGGTCAGCGCGTTCTTTCGGCAATAAATATCTGGGAGACTCTGAGCCGCGAGGGCGCGTTATGGTGGGGGCTTGGCTGGGGAGCGCCTTGGTATGAACTCGTAATCAAACATCCTCTCGATATGTCCTCCTTTGGATTGATGGAACAGTATACCGGCGTGCATACTGCCGCACATTTTGATCCGGTACATTTTCTTTTGAAGGTCGGTATTCTCGGCGTGGTAGTTATCTACGGTACATTTCTGCGATTCTGGTGGAAGGGGATATCGCTCATAAAACAACAGGTGAGTCGAATCGATACCTGGACCGTCTTGGCGTTCTTTGTAATGTTTTCAGTCATCATGTTCAATTTCATGTATTACACGCGACTGAAATTCCTTATCGGCCTCTCCTTTGCCGCCTTTGCGGTGTACGATGCTCACAGGGAGCGCCATGCCTGAGATTCTCCCGGTCAGCTTGGTACTTACAACCCTGAATGAAGAATCGACATTGAACGCATTCTTTTCAAGCTTGTGCAAAGGGACGCACGTGCCGGCGGAAATTTCGGTGTGCGACGGCGGGTCTGTGGATCGAACCGTCGACATTCTGAAAACGTGGCGAGTTCCCGGGGTCAACGTAAAAATCGAAATACGCCCCGGATTTACGATCGCCCGGGGACGTAACGAGGCCGTCAGGAATTCATCATACGAGATTCTCGCCATTACGGACGCCGGATGCCTGCTTCATCGCGATTGGCTTTACTGTATCACCAGGCCGTTGCTGGAAGGAGCGGACGTCGATGTTGTGGCAGGGGGGTACGAGGTTGTAGCGAGGAGCAGCTTCGAATCGTATGCCGCCGCCGCCTCGCTGCCCCTGGACCATCAAGACAGGGATGGGTTTCTTCCTTCATCACGCTCCTTTGCAATCCGAAAAAAAGTCTTCTGGGAAGGAGGAGGATATCCCGAACACTTGTATTTCGCGGGGGAAGACACCGCTCTTTGCCATCGCCTGAGGAAGCAGGGGAAAAATTTTATCGTGCGATGGGATGCCAAAGTGACGTGGTTTCCTCGTTCCTCGCTGAAATCGTTTTTTCGGCAATACTGGCTTTACGGAATAGGCGATGGCGAAACCGGATTCAACGCCCGGCGGACATACTTCTTATTTTTAAAATGGTTGGCTGCCGTTGCAATCCTCGTGCTTGGTGCATATCAACCACTGTGGTGGGGATTAGGATTCCTGGCGCTGCTTGTTCATTTCATACGTCTTTGGCCGAAATACAGGTGGGGAAGTTGTCCGATCCACGTGTCATTGGCCGCGTTTGGGTTGATCAATGTTATCGAATTGGCACATACCGCAGGTTTCATTCGCGGTACGATCAGACGAATGAAGAAGAAAGCGACATGAAGCGAAAAAACAATGGGAAATTATCCGTATGCCATGTTTATTTCGGCAACGTTTTCGCGCTTCCGATTATGCGGAATGAATTGATCCATTACCGGGATTCCGGGATTTGTGCGACTGTTATTGCTCCACGATATCCGCACGAAGACCCGCTGGGAGCGCTCGCGTTTCCAACGGAGGAGAATTTCGATCACGTGAGTTTTCATTTTCTTTCCCTCTTTGTAAGAAAAATGACCGCGGG
>JAJRXL010000138.1 GCA_024276335.1 Bacteroidota bacterium | reverse complement strand
GCGACGTCGGAAGGGATCGTGCTCCATCACGGAGGGATGATCCTGGACGTCAATACGAAAGCGACGGAATTGTTCGGATATACCCGGGAAGAACTTCAATCAATGAATATCCTTGAGCTGACTACGCCGGAATTCCGCGAACGAGCACTCCGCCGTATCGAGGAAGGGGTGGAGGACAAAACGGAAGTCGCGTGCCTGCGAAAGGACGGCTCCAGTTTTATCGCGGAAGTAATCTCCCGCAACCAAACCTACAACGGTCACGTGGTACGCGTCGTCCTGGTGCACGATATCACGGAACGAAAGAAAACGGAAGCGGCGCTGCAGGAAAGCGAGGAAAAGTACCGCGCGCTCTTCCAGTTTTCCAATGACGGTATTTTCCTTTACGACCAGGAAGGTTTCATCCTGGATGCTAACGAACGCGCGTTGAAAATGACAGGTTACCGGCGAGCGGAATTGCTTTCGAAGAACATGAGTGACCTTCATCCACCTTCGATGGCGGACATTGCCTGGAAAGCCTTTAAAACCGTTCAACGTACGGGCCTGGTCCGTTTTGAGATTGCCATTCGAAAGAAAAACGGGAGCGTCTTTCCCGTCGAGATTTCATCCAACCTTCTCGATATTCACGGACGCACCGTTATACAAGCGATGGTGCGCAACATCTCGGCGGCCAAGAAAGCCGAACGGGCCCTGCGCGAGAGCGAACAGCGATACCGCATCCTCTCCGAAGCCTCGCCCGACGCCATTTATATCATCAATCGCAACGATACGCTTGAATACGTAAACACACATGCCGCCCGCCTCCTGCACTCGACACCGGAAGAACTGGTCGGCCGGTCGCGATCCTCTTTGTTCCCTTCGGCTATCGCGAAGCGGCAGAAACAGGTAATTGACCACGTCTTCCAGACTGGTAATGGACGTCTGATCGAGCACACGAACAAGTTCGAGGACAATCACGAGGTGTGGCAAAGTACATATCTCGTTCCGCTGAAAAACGAACAAGGGGAAGTCCAGGCCGTGCTCGGTGTCTCCCGCGATATTACCGCGGCCAAGCAAGCCGAACAGGCGCTGCGGGAAAGCGAAGAGCGGTTTCGCATCGCGTTCCACACCAGCCCGGATTCGGTCAACATCAACCGCATGGAAGACGGCCTATACGTGGATATCAACGAAGGATTCACGGAGACTACGGGGTATACGCGGGAAGACGTGATCGGAAAAACATCGCTGGAAATAAACATCTGGAACAATCCCAAAGACAGAGAACGACTGATAGCGGGCCTGAATCAACACGGATTCGTGAACAACATGGAAGCCGAGTTTCGGATGAAGGATGGACGTATCATTACCGGCCTGATTTCCGCAAGGGTTATCATGCTGGACAACGTACCGCACATTCTTTCCATCACGAGGGATATTGAAGACCTCAAGCAGGCTGAACGGGCCCTGCGAAAGAGCGAACAGCAGTACCGCGCATTTTTCCAGGACGATCTGACGGGCGATTACATCAGTACCGTGGATGGACGATTGTTGGAATGCAATCCCGCTTTCCTGCAGATCTTCGGTTTCGAATCGATCGTGGAGGCCCTCCGGATTAATATTAACTCCCTGTATATCGATCCGCGCGATCGGAAGCGTTTGCTCAAAGAAGTTACCCGAAACGGAAAAATCACGCAGCGGGAACTGGCCATGAAGACTATACAGGGCGAGGCCATCATCGTCGAGGCCAACATGATCGGCCAGTTCGATGACGATGGAAAACTTCAACTCATGAAGGGATACCTCGTTGACATTACCCGGCGGCGGAACGCCGAGGAACAACTCAAGCGCTCGAACGACGAACTACGCCGCCTCTCCACCCACTTGCAGCAAATACGCGAACGCGAACGCGCTTCCGTGGCCCGTGACATACACGACGAACTGGGGCAGGCCCTGACAGCCATCAAGATCGATCTCGCCTGGATGCGCAAGCGCACTCACAGCCGACTCCTTCAGGATAAAATCGAGGCCCTCGTCCATGTCGTGGATCAAACGCTGCAATCCATGCGGCGCATCGTGACCGAACTCCGCCCGGGAATTCTTGACGACTTGGGCCTGGAGGCGGCCTTGGAATGGCAAGCCGGGGAATTCACACGCCGCACCGGTATCGCCTGCAACCTCGATGTCCGTGCATCGACCGCCGGCTTGTCCGGCGAGCATGCGACGGTTCTTTTCCGCGTCTTCCAGGAAGCCCTGACCAATACCGCGCGCCACGCGGGTGCCTCCTCCGTCACGGTGAGTATCAATCACTCCGGATCGAACCTGGTGATGGAAATCCGGGACAACGGGAAAGGAATTAACAAGCAACACATAAACGAACCGGGGAAATTCGGTATCCTGGGCATGCAGGAACGCGTGCGCTCCCTGGGGGGACTGTTTTCCATAAGAGGACGAAAAGGGAAAGGAACCAACATCACCGTGGCGTTACCATTGACCGACAAAGAAGCGAACAAAGCGCTGGCGAGCGACATTGGCGATGCCACGTCCACAAACAGGAATTGAAGATGAAAGCCACGACTCTTTCTCTTTTGATTGCCGACGATCACCCGGTTGTCCGACAGGGACTGAAACGCATCCTGAACGAGACACCGGGCTTTACCGTGACCGCCGAGGCTTCGAACGGGCCGGAGGCTTTGGATGCAATTCGCAGGCAGGCTTTCGATGCCGTACTCCTGGACGTCTCGATGCCCGGAATGAGCGGACTGGATGTGCTGAAACAAATCCGTCTCATGGATACCGAGCTGCCCGTTCTTGTCCTCAGCATTTATCCCGAAAGTCAATACGCTCTCCGCGTGCTGAAAGCGGGGGCTTCGGGCTACATTTCCAAGGATGAAGATCCCGAAAAACTGATCGAAGCCGTCCGCCTTGTTGTCCAGGGGAAGAAGTATATCAGCCATTGGATGGCGGAAAAACTGGCCGAAGACGTCGCGCAGCACAGAGAAGGCGAACTCCACGAATCATTGTCAGACCGGGAGCTTACCGTCCTGTGCATGATTGCAAAAGGAAAAACAGTGGGCGCCATTGCGGAGGAACTGAACTTGAGCGTGAAGACCGTCAGCACGTACCGTTCCCGGTTGTTGCAGAAAATGGGAATGGCGACCAACGCCGAATTGACGCACTATGCCATTACCAACCACCTCGTCGAATAACTTCCTTCGCGTTCCTGGGCGGTGCCTCTGCAAATTCCCCACCCCCTCACTCCGCACAGGCGTTTCCAGCAATCCACATGTTCGAACGAACCCTGACACGGCAAAAATCGTGTAGGACATTTACCGACACAATAATCAGGCTTTGTCCGATTGTCCCCTGGGACCTAATCCGGTACGTTCAGATTACGACAGTTCCTCAACCAGTGGACAGATGAGGATGAAGGTATTCATTGTTGATGATTCGATTCTTATCCGGGAACGACTAACCGGGGTTATCCACGAGCTTCCATTTGCCGAAATCGTGGGACAGGCGGGGGATATGCGCCAGGCAGTGGAAGGAATCGAGCGATTTCGTCCGGACGTTGTTCTCCTGGACATTCGATTACCCGGTGGCAGCGGATTAGACATTCTTCAGTCCATCAGGGCCACCTATCCCGACATGAAAGTGGTCATCCTTACAAATTACTCGTTTCCACAGTACCGCGAGCGAGCAGGGGAACTTGGCGCCGATGCGTTTCTTGAAAAAGCCCTGGAATTTGAAAAAATCATGGGAGTGCTTGAAAAACTGAACACTGCTTTACCTCGAGCTCCAGGAAATGAATACCCACAACAGAACTCTTGAGGCATACCGGAACCTGATTGCACGTATCATACGGCTCCGGGAAACAGAAGGTGAAGAAAGATGTCGGCCGGATCATAACGTCCGTATTGAATACATTAACGACCCGGTATTCAGTGCTACACCGGCCGGCGTCTTTCTACACCTGAATGCCGGCACACGCCGTTTGTTCGGCGACGAAATCACCGAGGAACTGATACTGGTCGCGATCCAGGATACCAACCGATGGTTCGAAAACGTGATACTTGCGCTCAAGAACGAGGGCGGAAAGGTATTGCGCGTTTTATGGAAATCACTGGATACGGTGGATAAGATGCGAATTGATGACCTACTGAAAAGTGAACGGGGGGATCTCGAAAGTATTTTCAGTGGAAACATCGTCTCGCTTCTGGATGAAGCCCGCGTCGTTCATAATAATGGGATTGATACATGGATGGGTACGAACAATGTGCTCATTCTCCCCAACCGGTACAACCATCTCTACCCCGTCGGCAAAATCGCGGGCGTAACGGAACAGGAGAAAACTCCGGCATGGAACAAACATTTTGACTGCGTCATGCAGGCCGTACGGTCGATCAACAGGCACATGACACGGGAAAAAGATCTGCAAAAACTTCTCCAGCAGGTTTGCGACGCGCTCGTACACAGTCACAGCTATTCCGGCACCTGGATCGGTTTGCTCAATTATGACGGAGCGATGGATATTGCCTGCGAATCCGGTATCGGACGCTGCTTCCTCTCGTTGAAACAACAATTAGCGGCTGGGAAAATTAGCGCGTGCGCCAGGAGAGCCCTGGCCCGGCCCGGTGTTACGCGTATCGTAAATCCCGATTCGGAATGCCTCGATTGCCCCCTGTCGGGAGAGGAGCCGGGCGCGCAAGCGATGGCCATACGCCTGGAACATGACGGTCACATCTACGGCGTACTCTCCGTCTCCATGCCGGCTGAACCGGCCCCCCTCGCCACCGTCTCCGAACTTCTGACCGAGATATCCAGTGACATCGCGTTTGCCCTCAATCACCTCGAACTTGAAAGGCAAGGGCAGGAGATGAAACGACAACTCAAGGAGCGCGAAGAGATCTTCCGCAGCATCAGTTCCGCCGCCCAGGATGCCATCATCATGGTGGACCATAAGGGGAGGATCAGTTTCTGGAACGATGCCGCGCATCGCATCTTCGGCTACACTCCTTCGGAAGCCATCGGTATGGAGCTTCATTCGCTGCTTTGTCCCGAAAAATATCTCCCATCCTTCTATGCCGCGTTCCCACATTTCCAGGAGACCGGCAAAGGTGCACTGACCGGAACGATCATCGAATGCGAAGCGAAAAGAAAAGACGGCTCGCTTGTGGCGGTCGAATTAACCCTCTCCTCGATGCGATTGTTCAATCAATGGCAAGCGATTGGGATCCTCCGCGATATTACGGAACGTCGCCGGAAAGAGAAGGAGTTAAAAGAAG
>JAJRXL010000137.1 GCA_024276335.1 Bacteroidota bacterium | reverse complement strand
TTCTGTATCAACTGCGTCAGTACGGGAGGACCCGCATTTCGAACCGGTGTATAGAAAGCTCTTTCCGAATTATGAACAGGCCAAGGCATGGCGAAGTATGCCCCCCGCATCCGCTGTCACGTCGTGGTACAACAATGTCAATACGTACCTGAAATTGCCGGTGGCCGTGGACGGTTTGTACAGGATAACGGCCAGTTCGTTGTCTGCTGCGGGCATCCAGCCGTCTGCTCTTGATGTCGGAACCCTTCAGCTCCTGGTCAGGGGTAAGCCCGTTCCATTCGAGGCTTTCGGTCTGGATGATGGCACGTTTGACGAAAGCGACGCGATCGTTTTTTATGGAAAGAAAAACGGCGGCACTTATACGGATACGCTCATGTACTGGTTGACATGGGAAACCGGCTCCGGTGTGCGTATATCCTCGACACAACCGGCTGACACGGTGAGACAGATACCGGTAATCCACCGGCGGTTGCACCTGGAAGAGAATGGTACCATCGAATATTACCAGGGTGGAGGAGGCCCGGATCAGCAAAATGAGACCGGATACAATCCGGGCGAAGGTTGGTACTGGGCAATGATATGGGTCAACACTTCGTTCAAGACAAGTTTTGATTTACCGAATTATACAGGAAGCGGGCCCGGTCTCGATACACTTCGAGTTCGGATCCAAGGCACCTCGGGGTATCCGAGGAGAAATGGCGTGGATATCAAGGTGCCGCACCGCGTAGTATTGACACTCAACGGTCTTGTTTTCGATACGGTAAAAGTTGAAGCGTATAATTCGCTGATTGTGTCCCTCCCCGTTCCCAAAGGGACCCTGAAACCGACAGGGAATGAGATCAGCATCTTCAATGCGGGTAATTTTTTTGATGCAAGATATGACCAGGTTCAATTGGACTGGATCGAGATCGCTTATTTCGCTTCACGCGTATTGAACCCGGGGACGAATTTCTTTTCGGTGACCTCGGAGATGGGCGTTGGCCGCATCGAACTGTCGGGTGCGATTGGTACGCGTATGGTGGCTTACGCCATTTCCGGTGATGTGCAAAAATTACCCTTGCAATCTCGAAGTGGCAAAATCCTTATTGACGTGCCGAATACCGTTCCGATCATGATTGTTGTGGGTAACATCGACGACCTCCCCGCGCCGCCAATTATCCCGGTTGTGTTCAAAGATTTATCTTCACAGCGCAAGCAGGTGGATTACCTTGTTATTTCCCATCGTACGTTTATGCCTTATGCCCAACGGCTGGTACAATATCATGCACGGTCAAACGGATTGACAGGGCTGGTTGTCGATGTCGAAGATGTGTACAACGAGTTTGATTACGGGAATAAAACTCCCGATGCCCTCAAGAATTTTCTTCGAGCGGTTCAAACTTCTTGGCCCGCACCCGCCCCGGCTTTTGTCTGTCTTTTCGGAGATGCCAACAAGGATTCGAAATATTACAAGGGACATGAACGCTTCAACTACGTACCGTCGTACGGAATACCGGTAGGGGATTGGTGGTTTGTTGTCATCAACGACTCCGTCACGTCTGTGCCGTCGTACTATTTAGGGCGCATCCCGGCTCAAACAATAGAGGAAGCGGAAATATACGTGAGCAGGGTCGAAAAGTATCACACCTATCCCATGGATGATTTCAACAAGCGATTCATGCTGATGCTGCACGCATTGCGCAAGGAACGGGACAAAGGACTCCGATGGAAACCGCTATCCGATGAAATCATTAATTCGTTCATAGAAGCTCCGCCCCTGGGGGGAATAGGTATTCGTTACTACACGTTGTTGTATGATCCATTACCACCGGAGATGCAGGATAGCCTGGAAATAAAGCTGAGGCAAGGCGCAGTGTGGATATCGTATTACGGGCACGGCGGGACGGAGCAGTGGAACAACGGGATCACAAAACCCGGAGATCTACACAGTAATGTCCCGCGTCCGATTCTGGTCACGGATTTTAGTTGCAGTACGGGAAAATTCGCCGAACCGGATATTAATTCATTCTCAGAAAACATGATCTTCGATCCTTCCGAATACGGGGCGATTGCGTTTTTGGGAAGTTCGGGCCTGGGCTATGAAACCAGTCTGAACACGCTTCGTACGGAAATGTATCGTCTTATCGCCAAACAATCGGAGAGGAATTTGGGCCGGGCGCTTCTTCAGAGCAAGCTTGTGTTGGGATTGACAGCACCAACCATCCAACTGCCGCATTCCGCCCGTCAATTATTGGAGCAGTATGAACTGATTGGTGATCCTGGTGTTTTGCTTGCTATCCCGACCGATTATAACCTGCGTGTACAATCACAGGATATCACTACCGACCCTGAGATTGTCTTTGAAGACAAAGACTCCATAACCGTTAACGTTCGGCTTCGATCGCTGGGCCTTGTTATTCCGGATAGCTTCCGTGTCAAAGTCAGTATTTATTACGGCGGGAAAAGTACGTATGAAAAAGATTTCGTATTGCGATCCGTTCTTTATAAACATACAATTTCGTTTCGGTACCCCGTCTATAATGCATCGGTGGTTCATACCATTCATGTGACCGCTGATCCCGATGACTGGGTCACCGAGAGCGACGAGACGGATAACTCTGCGTCCCTGAAATTCAATGTCGGTTTCTCCCGTTTGCGCTTCATTCGTCCTCAGCCGAACCTGGATGTGGAAAGTGATACACTTTGGGTTGTGCTGGCTAATCCGTCCAACGTCACCCAGGGGATGGAAGCGGAGATCGAATTGTCGGACGATCCGGCGTTTTCACGTGTGCTTAAGAGTGCAACGGTTCCACTCGGGATGATTACAACTAAATATCCTTTTACTCAGTTACCAGGAGGTAAACTGATATACATTAAAGCTCGATTGCTCAGCGACGGGAATTATCTCGGCACTGCTATCACGACGGAGTTCCTTTACAAGATCGGTGAAATGGAGAATTCGTGGGTTGCCCGGTTCACCGTGGAGCCACAGTTGGATGAGCTCTTCTCGAAAAGATTTGTTCGACGGACTGGAGGTCAGTGGAAATTCGAACCCGATTCAGTTGAGGTCATCGTGATATCCCAGGGAGGGGATGATTGCAAGGGAGAGTTGAAGGGGGGATTGGCATCTATCAGCGTAGGGGGGCGCCTTGCTTTGCCTCCCGGCGCGGCAGGTCGGGGACTGAATGTCGTATCCGTAAGCCGTAAAACCGGCGAAGTGACAAGTGTCAGGACGTTTGATTTTGATTATCGCGGTGGGGGAACAGACCTTCCCAACCCGGAAGTACGGCACTTCAGCGATTTTGTCGAATCTGTTCCTGAGGGCGATTACGTTATGGGTGGGGTGATGGATGATATTACCTGGAGGGTTGTTGGTAAATCCATACCCGTGGCACAAGAAGCTTTGCGGAAGATCGGAAGCAAGATGGTTTATAACGGGCAGAATACATTTAAAGGACCAGCGCGTCCGGATACCATCCAGTTTCGTAGTTCGTATGCTATCATCGGGCAAAAAGGCGCTCCTGCGGGATCAGCCACTGAAGGGATGATAAAGAACTGGTGTACGCATAACCTGCCGGAGAGAGATAACAAGCTTGAGATCAGGGATACGATACTGATCGGAGAGGGATACGGAGTACTGACCTCGACGTGGATTGGTCCTGCCCATGCGTACAATTCCGTTTCTGTCAGCGCGGAGACGACAAGTGGACGTGGCCTCACGTATCTCGTCTTGGGGCGGAAATCGGATGGCGCCGTGGATACTTTGCTTGCAAAGCTTCAACCGGGATCACAGATCGATTTATCTGCGGTAGATGCGAAAACCTATCCGTTCGTTCGCATCGTCATCGAATTTGAATCGGACGTGGGTGAGCAGCCTGCAAACCTGAAAGATATGCGTTTGAATTATACGCCGTCTTTCGATCTCGCCATGAATTCTCAATCTTTTACCATCACCGAGGTCAAAACCGATCCGAAGGTTCCGGTTAAAATTCCCGTGAAACTGAAAAATTCCGGGTATGTCCAATCTGAACCAGCAACGCTCAGTGGAGTATTCAAGGATGATCCGTCGGGCGAGGTCCAGGTCTCTATTCCTCCGATCGAAAAGGACTCCATCCTGATCGTGCCTTTTACCATACCTGCCAGTTCGACGCCTGCTAACCGTGTGTTCGTCCTTAACGTAAATCTTTTGAGCAGAGACTGGGAGTTGGTGGGATCGAACAACTACTTCGAACTACCCGTGACAATCGTCCCCGATACCATTGCTCCTGATGTGGAACTCCTGGTGAACGGTGTACAAGTTTATGACGGTGACTATATTGCTCCTGCTGCTCAAATGGAAATACTTATGAAGGAGCAGATTCCGCGACAGGCGACCGTGGAAAACTTTACTCTGTACGTTGATGATACATTGGTGACGGAGCAGTATCCCGAGCGCGTTCGATTCGAGGCCCCTTACAAGGAGTATGCAGGCAGGTTGGTGTACGAAACAACCTTGAGCGAAGGGATGCATTTTATCCGCTATAATGTGCGCGATGAATTCGGGAATGCGCATTTCAATGAGGACATGGAGATTGTGCTCATAGTGTCCTCGGATCAGTCCGTGCAGAACGTGTACAATTATCCTAACCCGATGCAGAAAGAGACCTGGTTTACTTTCGAAGTCGTAGGAAGTTCTCCACCGGACCAGGTGCGGATCGTCATTTACACGGTTGCCGGAAGAAAAATCCGGGAGATAGATGTTGACCCCTCGGAGCTGCACGTCGGTTTCTGTTCGATCAAATGGGATGGTCGGGACCAGGATGGCGACGAAGTCGGATCGGGAGTGTATTTTTACAAGATTATCGTATCGTATGGAACTGAGACGACAACGTCTATTCACAAGATGAGCGTTCTGCGGTAACTGCCTACGTGGTGTCAAGCAAAAGAAAATATATATGGCTATCTCACCGTATTCATTGAATGTTGTCTCTTCCAGTTCATCGCGTATTTTCTCCGGATACGCGATTTCTTTATGCGGTTGATCAGGTAGTGTGGAAGATAATGTCGTAACCATTGGATGTTCATCTTGGATATTCGGGGTGGGGATGAACTATTCGCCAAGGATAAATGTTCCATTTCCTTGTAAACACTTGAGACGGGGATCGTAGAAAAACCCTGCGAGGCAATCACCCTATTCAAGGAAGGACTCGATGACCCAAAATGCAATCTAACAGTCTTACATATCGGCGGTTTCGCTTTACCGGTAACGATCGTGCAACAGAACTCACGGTGGAGCATAAGTTCCTTTGCTATTCATTCGGTTCCTTTGCGCTGAAGACGTAATAGTAGGTTCTTTGGATAGTTTACTTGTATTCTTCTATTTTGAAAGGACGGATCGGCCTGAACAAAATGCACATTGAAAGAGAATGTCGATCCACGAATATATTCACATTGGCTGCTCAATACGTAGTCAATGATATCGATGAAAACGAAATTTTTATTAATAACCGTTTCGATTCATAGGAGTTCATCATGAAAATCGGTATTCCGAAGGAGATACACGCCGGGGAAACCCGGGTAGCGGTTATTCCTCCAATGATATCGACGTTTACCAAGAGTCAGCACGAAGTTGTTGTTGAAGCGGGTGCGGGCGCAGGCGCGTCGTTCAGTGACGAGGAATATGAAAAAGCAGGGGCAACCATCATTGCGAATGCGGGAGACCTGTATGGCAGTGTGGACCTTCTGGTCAAAGTTCACCCCCCGACCATGCATCCGATAACGCAAATGCATGAAGTCTCGATGATGCGGGAGGGTGCCGTTCTTATCGGGTATCTCGCGCCTTCGACCAACAAGGAAACGATTGAGAAATTGGTGGAAAGAAAAATCATCGCCTTCGCCATGGAATTTATACCACGTATCACCCGCGCTCAGAGTATGGATGCATTAAGTTCGATGGCGACAATTTCCGGGTACAAGGCCGTGTTGATTGCGGCCAATACCCTGCCCAAAATTTTTCCGTTGCTCATGACCGCTGCCGGCTCCATTCCCGCCGCGAACGTGTTGGTGCTTGGCGCCGGTGTGGCAGGACTGCAAGCTATCGCTACAGCTAAACGACTGGGCGCCAAGGTCCAGGCGTTCGACCCGCGGCCTGCTGTGAAAGAACAGGTGGAAAGCTTGGGAGCGAAATTCGTCGAAATGGAACAGCTCGACGACGTGGAAACGGAAGGCGGGTATGCCAAAGAGCAGAGCGAAGAATTCCTCAAACGCGAACAGCAGGCTATCGGCGAACGGCTCCCGCGCATCGATGTTGTCGTTACGACAGCGCAGATATTCGGCAAGCGAGCGCCGGTCCTCATTACGGAGGAGATGGTGCGGCAGATGCCCAGGGGTTCCATTATCATCGATCTGGCAGCGGAACAGGGAGGGAATTGCGAGCTGACGGAAGCCGGGAATATGGTCGGGAAACATGGCGTCAAGATTTACGGCGCTGTTAATTTGCCCGCGCAGGTTCCTGTTCATGCCAGCCAGATGTATTCCAAGAATGTGACCAACCTGTTCAAACATCTGTACCAGGCCGAAGACGGCGCCCTTGATTTCGAAGATGAAATCACGCGAGGCGCCTGTATTACACGGGATGGTGAAATCGTAAATGAAATTGTGAAAAACATCATACAAACCGGAGGTAGCCAATAATGGGAGAAGTTCTGGTTTCCTTGTACGTATTTGTCCTGGCAATTTTTGTCGGGTTCGAGGTGATAACAAAAGTACCTCCACTGCTCCATACTCCCCTCATGTCGGGCTCCAATGCGATATCCGGCATTACCATCGTCGGTTCCTTGATTGCGGCCGGGGCGGGACATTCGGGCCTGAGCACATGGCTGGGATTGGTCGCCGTGATCTTTGCAACTATTAACGTTGTGGGTGGTTTCATGGTAACCGATCGCATGCTGGAAATGTTCAAGAAAAAAGACAAAGACGGGGAGTAGCAGAGTATGGAAACATTAACCTATCTGATTTACCTGCTGTCAGCGGTACTGTTCATCCTGGGCCTTAAACAGCTCAGCTCGCCAAAAACAGCTCGGCGGGGCAACCTGCTTGCTCTCGTGGGCATGTTGTTGGCAATCGCGATGACGCTGCTCGACAAACAGATTCTCGATTACACGTATATCATTATCGGGCTCGTAGTTGGTTCCGCGATTGGGCTTGTCGCAGCCCGTGTTGTCCAGATGACTGCCATGCCGCAGATGGT